>JABDAQ010000005.1 GCA_013289115.1 Gammaproteobacteria bacterium | reverse complement strand
GAATCAATTTATAATTTTTCCAAATCGTACAATCGACCTTGTACAATCACATAAACAGGCCAACCTTGTAGAACACGTCCTGCAAAAGGCGACCAAGCACATTTAGTTTGCAATTCAGCTTCAATGACAGTCTTTATTTGATTAGGGTTTACTAAAACGTAATCGTTAGTTTCAGGCAATTTAAAAATTTCACGAGCACGTTCTGTTGTTAAACGTAAAATTTGTTTAAGTGATACTAGGCCTTTGTGTTGTGCATCTAATAATAAAGGCAAGCTGGTTTCAATGCCAGGCACGCCTGCAGGACAAATTTCGTAAGGCTGCGCTTTTTCTGCCAAAGTATGAGGTGCGTGATCTGATCCGAGCGTGTCGATGATTCCATTTCTGATAGCATGCCATAGTGCTTGTTGATCACGTGATGTACGTAGCGGCGGATTCATCACAGCCTTGCCTTGTAAGTTCGTATAATCAGCTTGATTTAAAAATAAATGATGCGGCGTTGTTTCAGCAAATACCGGTAGCCCTTGATCTTTAGCGTCTGCGATTAGTTCGAGTTCAGCACATGTGCTGACGTGCAATAAATATAAACGTGTACCGTACAGACCTGCCAAAGTAATCGCTTTGCGTACTGCGTTGACGGCCACTTGTTCATCACGTATCTGCGAATGTATGGAGTAGGTTTGCTTGTCTGCAAATAGTCGTTTATGTATTCGAATGCGTGCTTCATCTTCTGCATGTACTGCAACTAATAAATCTTGCTCTGCTGCAATTTTAAAGAGGGCATGTAAACTTTCATCATCATCGATCAGTAAACCGCCTGTACTGCAACCCATAAATACTTTAATCCCGATCACTTGATCTTTAAGCAACGACACGGTTGCTAATTGCTGTTTGTCTGCACCTAAAAATAAATAATAACGTAAGGGAATATTGACTGCTGCAAGCTGCTGTTCAATACGCGCTTTTTTTTCGAGCAGTGCTTGGGCTGTGACTGTCGGTGGATCGGTGTTGGGCATATCGAAGACGGTCGTATAACCGCCTTTAATACTGGCTCGTGCACCTGAGCACCAATCTTCTTTATGTTCTAATCCGGGTGTACGAAAATGCACATGTGGATCAATCAGACCTGGTAATAAGAGTAAGCCGCTGGCATTCAAACAAATTGTTTGCTCGCTGGGAATAGAGAGAGAAGTTGTTGTACCATCAATGGTTAAAGCATTTTGAATGTGAATCATATACTCGTTTTTAATTGTTCTCGTTCAAAGCGCTGTTCGCAATAATGACAGGTTAACAGAATTTTTTTATGAAATTCCGATATAAAAAAATGGCTGTATTTCATTTCAAAACCTGTGCAACAGTGTGGGTTAGGACAGGGAAATACAGCGTGAATTTGTTGTGGCAATTTCAATTTTATTTTTTGAGCTACGACTCCGTTATTGATTACATTAACGGTTGCTTTAGGCGCAAATAAGGCAACTTGATCACGTTCTGAAGCATTGAGTATACGACCTTCTATCTTAATTAGATCTTTGAGTGACAGGCGATGACTGTTTAAATTTAATCCAAGCGTGATTGAATATTGATGCGTTAGAATGCGTAATAAATGCATGATAGTGAGCGCTGTGCCTGCTGGAATATGATCGATCACAGTGCCTGCGATGATGGCGGAGACAGAGCGTGTTTTTTGCATGAATGACACCGTATCACTGTAACAGTAAAGCTAGAAGTGCTTGACGTATATATAAACCATTGGCTGCTTGTTCAAAGTAATAAGCATGTTGCGTACTATCAACGGTTCGATCGATCTCGTCAACTCTAGGCAATGGATGCAGCACTTTGAGTTGTGGCTTGACTGAGGCTAATAAATCAGCGGTTAAAATAAACTTATATTTAAGTAATGGGTATTCATCCGCTGCAAAGCGTTCTTTTTGTAAACGCGTCATATACAGAATGTCAACTTTTTCTAGAATGTCACTGATACGTTCATGAAAAGAAAAACGAATTTTATTGTATTTAAGATAATCACATAAATAATCGGGCAAAAGTAAGGCCGGTGGTGAGACGAAGAACAAGCGCATCGTAAATAAAGCACATAGTTGTACAAGGGAATGAATAGTGCGTCCGTATTTTAGATCGCCGACGAAGCCTATCGCTAAACCATCGAGCCTAGTTTGTGTTTCTGCCATGCTGAATAGATCAATCAGGGCTTGTGTAGGATGTTGATTTGCACCATCGCCCGCATTAATGATGGGTTTAGCTGAAACTTCTTGCGCTAAACGTGCTGCGCCTTCTTGTTCATGACGTAATACGATCAGATCGGCGTAATGCGAAATGACTTTAATACTATCTTGTAGTGATTCGCCTTTTTGTATCGAGCTGTCTGCGCCACTTGTAAAACCGATGACTGAAGCACCTAAACGTGCAGCAGCTGCAGCAAAAGATAAACGCGTGCGTGTGGAGGGTTCAAAAAAACAATTGGCAATTATTTTATTGCTTAACAAGGATCCTGGCGCTTGTTGTTTAAATTGTTTGGCGGTATGTAATATGGTTTGAATCTGTTGTAAGTTCAGATCAGAAATAGAAATGATATGTGATAACGATTCTGTCATGAAGAACAGCCTCTTTTTTAAGGCGTAGGAATGGGTGAACGCGATGTTATCGGTACAAAAAAATCATTAAATTCTAACATTAATAATTGTTCAATCTCAGATTTTTCTTTGATCTGTAAATAAACCAAAGCGAAACCAGGCTGCTGCAAATAATCTAAAGCCTCATAGGCTAATATTTTAGCGTTTTTAGGTAATAATTGTTTAAAACGATCATGACTGGGGCGGTGCGTTTTAGGATCACGATCAGCGGCATTATACGCTAATAGCCAACAAAAGTAATCGTTTGGATTTTTTCGCCAAAGTGTAGACCAGGGAATCACTGTATCTGAAAAATAACGTTGAATTGGATTAAATCCAAAAGCATAGCGTGTTAAAATCGCCAACCCCATACCACCAAAACGGCCTGCATTAAATTCAATGGGAATCAGTTGTTGCGTGTTTGGATCTAATTTGAATTCGGCATGTATTGGAAAGGATCGAATCGCCGATGTTTGATTAAGTTGTCTGAAAAAATCGCAAACCGGTTGATAGAGTAAATCAAATAGGGATCGATGCGTATAGTACAGCATTTGCAAATATTCTTTACGTTTTGGTACTTTATGGCAGTATAAATTTGTAATGATCGGTATCCCTTGTTGATCATAAAACATGTCTACCGCATATTCTGTCGTACCGCCGATATAGTGTTCGATCAATAAGGTGTTAGAAAAAATATTTGGGTAAAGTACTGAGAATTTTTTTAATTCAGAGGCGATATCGGTTTTGAGTTGCATTAAATTCGTATTTGCATGCACGATGCGTGCTCCAACACCCATAAAACCTGATACAGGTTTTATCATATAGTGAGAGCAACGGTTAAAATTAAAAGAATGTTCTGCCAATTGTGCCAATTCAATTGTTTCAAAATAAAAACTTGGAAATATAGGGCTCAAATACTGTCTGAAAGCGTGTTTGTCGCGCAGCGTTGCGATGAAGGAGGCACGTTGCGTATCTAAATGCGTGTGAATGATTGGGTAGCTGGTATCGGAGGGTAAAAAGAATTTATCGTCTGAGTTTAATTGATATGAACCTCTTATAAATGCTTGTTCATTCAAGATAGAGAGATTTTTATTCTTCGGTAAATCTTGAATCAAACTGAAGCTGGGATTTTTTTCAAATGCGGATGATGTAATAATGTAATAAGACATGGAGCTTCACTGTTTAATTTATTACTTTTGTTTCTGAATCAGTATAAAGACATCCTGACGGTGAAAGCGCTAAGCTTAAGTGTTGTTGTTGATTATCTATCATAGTTTTCTATTTTGAAAAAAGCAGTTCATTCTGTCAACAATATAATCTTGATTTATCGGAAACTTAAAGGTTACAGCGATGCAGCATGCACTCGAGGTTTGGCTTTTTTCTGATCATGTTGGAACCTTAACCTGGGTCGAAGGACGACTGAGTTTTTCATATCTTCCTGAATGGTTAACCCGATCTGATTCTATCGCACTGTCTTGTTCATTGCCTTTGCAACTAGAATCGTTTGACGATTATGCAAGCAAACCCTTCTTTGCAGGTCTGTTACCCGAAGGTGATGTGCGTCGCTTAATCGCGCAGCAATTCCAAGTTTCACGACAGAATGACTTTGCTCTGCTTGATCGAATGGGCGGCGACTGTGCAGGCGCAGTGACTTTTCTAAACTCAGGACAAGTTCCACCGAAGTCAGAGACAATAAGCAATATTGAATGGCTAACTGACGAAGATATGCGCGCGCTACTTGATGAATTACCCTATCATCCTATGCTGATTGGGAAAGAGGGTGTGCGTTTGTCGCTTGCCGGAGCGCAAAGCAAATTGCCTGTGTTTGTCGAAAAAAATCGTATTGGATTACCTTTGTATGGAACTCCAAGCTCACATATCTTAAAGCCGTCTATTCGTGTTATTGAAGACAGTGTAATGAACGAAGGTTT
Organism: Gammaproteobacteria bacterium; assembly: GCA_013289115.1. Classification (GTDB taxonomy): domain Bacteria; phylum Pseudomonadota; class Gammaproteobacteria; order Diplorickettsiales; family Diplorickettsiaceae; genus JABDAQ01. The sequence continues at coordinate 40,728 of JABDAQ010000005.1, read as the reverse complement.
CTGTCTTACTTTAGCTGCAGCAATGAAACTCAAACCTGCTCGTTCACGCATTCGATCTATTCAGAATCATACTTTCTTGTTAGTTGAACGCTATGATCGCATCGTAGATGAGAAAGGTTGTTTGCAACGACTTCATCAGGAAGATTTCTGTCAAGCGTTGAGTATTGCGCCTGAGCTGAAATACCAAAACGAAGGAGGTCCGGATCTAAAACAATGTTTTGACTTAGTGCGTCGCGTAACTCAATCGAGTACACAGCAGGTGCTGCGTCTTTTCGATTACGTACTATTCAATGCTATGATTGGCAATCATGATGCGCATGCTAAAAATTTCTCTCTTCTTTATAGAGCGAATGAGACGACTTTAGCACCGTTGTATGACGTACTATCGACGGCAGTTTACCCGAACTTAACTCAAAAAATGGCAATGAAAATCGGCAGCAAATACAAGTTTAGCGAAGTACAGGCACGGCATTGGGATCAGTTTTCGCAAGCAGCCGGTTTATCTATAACACAGACGCGTAAGCGCATCCTGAAGTTTGCTAAACAATTGCCCATGATTGCTCGCAAACTTTACTCTGAATCCGCCCGTGCATGGTTTCTTAATCCGCAAATTGGAAAGATCGTTAATCTCATTGAGCAGCGTGCTGCGTTGACAATACGCCGATTGACTTAAGCGAGCGCTCGTGTAACTTTTAGTTTTCTAGCTAATTACTTTTGTGTGGGAAAATATGAAAAACGTTCTTCTAGAAAAAATAATAATAAAAAATATTGAACCAGTTAATTTAAAGAAATATTTACCCATACGCATTGAACGTATGCCAAAGACCATAAATTTTAGTCATCACATTGAATACAAAAATGTCAATGGGAAACGTGAATTAGTTTTTGAAAAAATACCGCTGTCTGAATTTAATAAAATAATTTCAGGACAATTTGAATTCACCCCCGCTTATTTCATTGAAGACGTACCGATCAATCAAATGTACTTCGAACCCGTTGTTCAAACATTGCTAGAAAAAATGAGCGGTCGATTAGTTTCCTCAGATGATGTTGCGATCGTTGGCAACAGCGTTGGATTTGGCTTATATGCTTCTAGAGTCATACCTAAAGGAAAATTTATTCCCTATTATGGTGTTTTGCGTGATGGAAAAAAGATGAGCGACTTAAATAATTTTATAAATGATTATATTGCTAGTTCATTTGGATTTAATCTTCATCAGAATATGAGTTTGAGAGTGGATGCTATGAACTATGCGGCGTGTGCTAAATTTGCTAACTGGAGTATTGATGCATCGTCATTGTCAAGTTGGACGGACGATGCAACTGACGTGCAAGACATCGCTTTTGCTAATGTGAAAATCGATGGCATATATTTTGAACACTGCTATTTCACGTATTATGAAACGACATCTGAAATTCAACCGGGCGATCAAATTCTTATTAATTACGATTATGTAGATTACTGGAGGCATCACGAAAGGTTATTTCATGCCAAACCTTATCTTTTCAGTCTAAAAACAGGCGATATCATTGCTGATAGCAAGTCGCCTGTGATTATAAGATATAGTCTTGAAGCGCTAAAGAACTCTGGTATTTCTCCTTATAAAGGGGATGCTCCGATACCCCGTAGTATTTTTCAGAATTTTTCTAACATGTTTCTGCATTTTACAGAGCATGCAGAGAATGAACTTTATGACGATGTAAAAAAGTGGCTTGCCGAACAAATGTCAGATGTACAACGCGAGGAAGAAAATTTAGGCTACCCTTCATTCGACGAGACATGGAGAGACGAAGGCGTAGTCGAGAAGCCCCGGAAGGCGTGCGTTGACGGGCGAAGCAGGAAACGCGTCATGCCGTCAAGTCACTGTGAGAGCAATGACGACGGCCCCGAAGGCCACCCGGTTAGGGTGACTGCCGTAGGGGTCTCCGGCACTGTGAGCGCAGGACGATCCGGGTCCATTACTAGTCGCGTTATGCGAATTTATTTTGGGGCCACGATGGCCAAAATGTTTCATGAGCATAGCGACTCTCTGATTCTAAAATATCTAATTATGCGAATTATTATGTTGATTCTATTTTACATAAAAGCATTCCAAGCCTGAAAGATTGGGGTGCTTTGTATGATTTGGAGCCAGGTGTAATTTCGATTCTTATGAATGAGGGGAAATATAAACTTTCTTTTGGCTTGCCAGCACATTTTGAGCAGTTTCATGAAGACAATACAATAAAAGATCTAAATTCTTTAGCGATAAAAGCCTACGATGAGAGTGATTATGAATCATCGGTTGTTCTATGGGCGTTTTTATCGGCACATCTGCATCTCAGCCTGCTTCAATCTTCATTATTTTTAAGTTCGGAGTGGAATGATAAAGCCGCTATCAAGCAATTTGTATATTTTACTTGGAATTTATTAGCGAGTTATTGTAATTACAAGGCAGAAAATTATGCCACAGTGGTAAGCTGTTTTTTATGTCGAATTTATACATATGATGAAGAAATTTTACAGCCTTTTCAAAATGAACGGGTAATTTTAATAAGCAAGCTATTAGCGTTATTCAAGCCCTGTGATAACTTGAGCGATTTCGATAAAGTGTTAAAAGGTAAAAAGCTTGCACTAGGCTCATTGCAAGCATTGAAAGTATTGGCTAGCCATCGCCAAAAGTCTAATCAGTTTGTGGCTCTTAACAAGATATCTTTGGGTGTTTTTGCTAGTTTATGTTGTTACGTCTTCTCTATTTTTTTTCATGAAATGCCAAAAATGCAGGATTATACTGCCGTCTTTAGCGATTCTTCAGAAGATGATAAGGCTGAAAAAAAGTTTGCTGAGCGAGATACTTATCATCTTGTATCGTGTGCAAAGGGCATTGCTTCCTGTATCTTTTCGTCTGTCGATCGAACCAAAAGTGGGACTATTTCCATTTTAAATCGGCATGCTATACAGGCTTATCGGTCACAAGACTATGCATTGGCGATTGTGCTTGGATCATTTTTGTTGATTCAAGAGCGTGTGACCGAAAAATATTTAACACGAAACAACACATTTAATCCTGATATTGGTATCTCTAGAGCGAATCAAGTAAGTCTTGCGTGGAGTTTAGGGAATGCTCATTACAAGAATGGTGATCAAGCAATCGCTATTTATCTTTTAGAGCAAGTTGTGAAACTTGATCCAAGTCCGGAGCGAAAATCTCAGGTGGAAGGACGTCTTCAAGAATGGGAAAAGTCATTGCTAGAAACGGCCGCAGATGCATCATCGATTTTTTTTGAAAGACAAGAAAATTTAACTTCGAGCAATTTAACTTCGAGCAATAGAGGTAATAATTTTAGTTTGAATTCCATTTAATTTTCTAGCCATAAATTCTTGCCAGGATGTAACCGTTAATTTTTCGATGGATAAATAGGTTAAACAATGCAGCAGAATTAAAGTAGTTTGTAGATTTGTTAACAGCGGAATATGATGATCAATCGCCATACGACGAATTAAAAATCCATCGCTATTTTGATTGCTGCCGCTTGGCAAATTAATAATTAAATCGATCTGACTGTCTGCGATCAAAGTTTTTATGTTCGGTTCATTAATCTCTGAGGCTTTGTGCACGAAATAAGATGCGATACCGTGTTGACTCAAAAAAGTATGTGTGCCTTCTGTTGCATACAATACCCAAGCGTTTTCATCCAGCAAACGAATGCTTGATAATAATTTCTGTTTGTGGATGTCGTTGATACTCAGCAATATTTTTTTACCCTCTATGCGTTGATCGGTTGCAAGCCAGGCTTTGAAAAATGCTTCTTCAAATTCATCGGCTAAACAAGCAACTTCTCCAGTTGAGGCCATCTCAACATGAGCAACGGGATTGGCGCCCTTTAAACGTCCATACGAAAATTGCGCGGCTTTTACTCCAACGTAATCTAATTCTAAAGTTTCATACGTTTCAGCTTGGTAGCGATTTAATAAGATACGCGTGGCAATGGCCATGAAATTGTAACCGGTTACTTTGGAGACGAACGGCAAAGAACGCGAAGCACGTAAATTACATTCGATCACAGCAATCGCGTTATTTTTTGCAATAAATTGAATATTAAAGGGTCCTGTGATTACTAAAGCTTCTGCAATTTTTTGTGCGATTGCTTTCGTACGACGGATTGTTTCGAGATATAATTTTTGCGGCGGCAATACAATCGTAGCATCACCTGAATGTATACCCGCATTTTCAATATGTTCAGAAATAGCCTGTATGACGATGCGACCTTCTTGCGCGACACCATCGATTTCAAGCTCTTTAGCGTCTGCGATGAACTTTGAAATCACGATCGCGTTTTGTAGGGAAATCTTGGCAGCAATAGCTAGATACGTTTCTAATTCACATTCATCGTGAGCTACATTCATCGCAGCGCCTGACAAAATATAAGAAGGACGTACTAATACCGGATAACCGATTTGTCGACAAAATTCTTTGGCTTGTGCAAGACTGCGTACACTTTGCCAAAGCGGTTGTTCAATACCCAATTGCAATAATAGATTTGAAAATTTTTGTCGATTCTCAGCCTGATCAATCGCAAAGGCTTTTGTTCCTAATAAGGGATAACCTCGTTGAGCGAGCGGTAAGGCGAGATTATTAGCAATCTGTCCTCCAACCGATACTATCAAGCCTTTCGTTTGTTCAAAATCAGCGATATCACGAACACGTTCCAGACTTAATTGTTCGAAATACAAACGATCTGATTGATCGTAATCAGTAGATACTGTTTCTGGATTGGAATTAATCAGAATGCAAGCTTCGCCGAGCTGTTTGAGTGTATTAGCGGTTGTAACTGCGCACCAATCGAATTCAACAGACGCTCCGATCGTGTACGGACCTGATCCTAAGATCAATACGGCGCCTGTTGGTATAACATCATGTTGGATCGCGTGATACGTTAAATAAAGATAATTCGTTGTTGCCGCGTATTCTGCGGCTAAGGTATCAATTTGTTTCACGTAGGGAACAATGCCATGCTTTAAGCGTTGCTTGCGAATTTCTTCCGCATCTGTGTGTAACCAATCGGCGATCACGGTATCTGAAAAACCAAATTGCTTGGCTTGACGCAAGTGGATTGAATCTAAAGTAACCTGCGTTTGTAAACGCTGCTCGCAGTCAAGGATCGTCTGTAGTTGTATTAAAAACCACGGATCGATTTGAGATAAATTTTGTGCTCGTGCGACTGTACCGCCTTTTTGTAAAAACTGGTATAGCGCAAATAAACGTCGATCCGTAGCACAGCGAATTTCATGTTCTGGATCGGGTATTTGAATGGGATAATCACTGAGACAAGAAGCACCAATATTCAACATGCCGACTGCTTTTTGTAACGCTTCTGGGAAAGAACGACCGATCGCCATCACTTCACCTACACTTTTCATTTCGCTACCGATGAAACGATCTGCAGATTTTAATTTCTGCGTATCCCAACGCGGTATTTTTACGACAAGGTAATCTAAGGCCGGTTCGAAAAAGGCGCAGGTTTTTTGTGTTACTTCATTTTTTAATGCGTGTAAACGATGACCCAGGGCTAATTTAGCGGCGATAAAAGCCAAAGGATAACCCGTTGCTTTAGATGCTAAAGCACTTGATCGTGATAAACGCGCGTTAAGTTCAATGATACGATACGCTCCGTTGCGTGGATTGATCGCAAATTGAATATTGCATTCGCCCACAATATGAAAATACTGCGCAACTTCAAGCGCGATGTGCCGCAGAGAATGATGTTCGGCATCCGTTAAAGTTTGCGCCGGTGCGATGACAATACTTTCGCCGGTATGAATCCCCATCGGATCCATATTTTCCATCGTACAGATGACGACTGCATCACCTGCACAATCACGGATAATTTCGTATTCAAATTCTTTCCAACCATATAAATACTCTTCAATCAAAATTTGCTTTGTTAATGAAAAACATTCTTGTGCACGTACTTTAAGTTGTTCGCGGGTATCAATGCGTCCTGCACCAAGACCTCCTAAGGAAAAACCTGTGCGCAACATGAGAGGATAACCGATTTGATCCGCTGCTTTTTCTGCCGATTCAATCGTGCTAACTGCGATGCTCACCGGTGTTTTTAAATTCATGCGATGCAGCGCTGCTTTAAATTGTTCGCGATCTTCTGTGTGGCGTATAGAGGTAATCGATGTTCCTAAAACCTGTATTTTATGCTCTGTCAGTATCCCGTGTTCTTCCAGTTGCATCCCAAGATTTAAAGCGGTTTGTCCTCCAAAGCCTAGTAAGATACCGCAGGGTTTTTCTTTCTCGATGATTTTTTGCAAAGTTTTTAATTGTAAAGGTTGTAAATAAACTGTATCCGCTAGATCCGTTTGTACTGTTGCAATATTCGGATTGACTAAAACAGTCTCAATTTCATCTTGTTTTAATGCTTTGATTGCTTGCGAACCGGAGTAATCAAATTCACCTGCTTGACCGATACGTAAGCCGCCCGAACCTAGAATAAGAATTTTTTTAATAGGCATTACAACATCCAATAAAATTTTTCGAATAACCAGCGTGTATCCAAAGGGCCTGCGGCTGCTTCTGGGTGAAACTGGACTGCATAAAAAGGTAGATCGCGATGCGCAATGCCTGCGACTGTATTGTCATTTAGATTGCGAAATGATACCTGCCAATTTTCAGGTAAACTTTGATCGTCGATTGCATAACCATGATTTTGTGCTGTGAGATAGCAACGTCCAGTGGCAGATTCTAAGCAAGGTTGATTCTGTGAACGGTGACCAAAACGCATTTTATAGGTATGTGCTCCGACGGCCAACGCCATGAGCTGTGCGCCTAAGCAAATACCAAATATCGGTTTTTTGATCGTTAACGCTTTACGTAAGATCGCGATTGTTTGGCTATAAATTTGTGGATCACCGGGTCCATTTGAAAGTACAACACCCTCAAATGTTTCGTTTGTATAGTCATAATCATAAGGCACACGTTTGATCTGAATCGGAAAATGTAATAAACAGCGCAGTATAGATTCTTTTATGCCGCAATCAACCACGATAATGGTTTTTGTGCCTTGGCCGTAATAACGTATTGTGTTTATGCCCACTTGTTCGAAGCAATCAGTTATTTTTTGCGGTAAGTATTCAGTTTTCAAAGAACTGATCAGCCCCTCGAGTGTGCCTTGTACACGTAAACATTGCGTTAAAGCACGCGTGTCTACGCCGTATAAACAAGGAATATTTTCTTGCTGTAACCAATCGGCTAAAGAACATAGAGAACCGGGATGCGTGTTCAACCGCATGAGTTCTGACATAATGACGGCACGCACTTGAATTTTTTCGGATTCCCACGCCTCTGCAGCGCAGACGCCGTAATTACCGATTAAAGGATAGGTGAAACATAAAATTTGTCCTGCATAAGAAGGATCTGTTAAGGCTTCGACGTAACCAGTCATGCCCGTGTTAAATACCACTTCGCCTTGCGTGAACGGATCAGGATAAGATGCGCGCGATGTTTCTATAAAACCAGAAAAGGAATCGCCTGTTTTTAAAATTAAATAAGCAGGGATTTGTGTTTTCATAACAGCTGTTGATGATACTGAGTGGCTAAATAAGGATTCCACATGACCCCCGTGGCTGCAAGCATGACATCGGCGCCTGCTTCTTGCAGTTGCATAAAGTGCTGTGCTTCTGTGACACCTCCCATGCCGAGCAATGCCAATTCAAATTTTTGTGCACGATTGATTTCTGCCAAGGTACGAATAAAGTTCAAAGCTAAGGCACGAATCGGATAACCCGATACACCGGCGGATACACGTTGATCGCCAAAAGCGGGCGTTTGATCTGCCTGTAAAACTGTCATAGGCACAGAGTTGATCGCGCTAATACCCATGGCACCCGCGCGTGCCGCTGCAGTCAAAACAGTTTCGGGTGAGCTTTGATCAGGAAATAAACCTAATTTGACAATGACAGGAATTTTTTTGATGCATTGCACAACCTTGTATGTTATTTGATAAACAGCTTCTGAATCTAAAGATAATATTCTATGCGTGTCTGTTATATTCGGGCAAGAAAGATTCAATTCAATGATATCAGCGCCTGCATCGCGTGCGATACAGGCTGTCGTTACGAAATCAGTGAGCGTCTCTTGATCAGTTTGTCCTTGTCCATATACGGAGACGATCAAGATCTGGCCTTTTCGTAGCGATTTTTTTACAGTTTCAATATCTTCTTCAACCCAATGGGGATCGAAGCAAGCATTACCAAATGAATTTGCAAGGGCTAGTTTATCATTTGTGTCAAACTCAGGACATACATACAAAGGTTGATTTAAATCGGCAGGTTTTAATGATTCATCACAAGCTACGGGTAAAATATTCGGTAAAGGATGCGCATCTTGCGCGCGACTGCGAATCGTTTTATACGTTAATACATCAAATCCCAATTGCGCGAGCCAAGCAAGAGGGCGTCCGGTTGTAATAGCACAGGCACTGACACCGATGGGACTGGCTAACTCATAATCTAAAAATCGAAAAAATATTTCTGGCCAAACTCTAGTTGGAATCGGTATAGTGGGCACAGAATAATTGAGTATATTTTGCGAGAATGTTTGAGTGGTTGTATATAGGGGAAAATGCATGATTTAACGCGCGTAGATTGAATGACATACTAACGCGTCTATTTAACCTGATTTTTTAAAAAATACCAAACGTTTTAGGTGAATGTCATGACGCATGAGTATCGTTTAGTAGAACAAAACAACGCGTACGCTTTACAGGCATTTAAATTATTGAATGATGATTTAAATACGAATGAATTAATTTTATATACTCCTTCTCATCGACTTTGGGGTGAGACCAAGATGAACTCAACGCATTATACGCGTGCGATCTATGCTCTGGGTCAGAGTAAAATTGTTTTAATTAAAAAAAATGGTCAACCCGATCAATTACTCTATCTGACGCGTTCTGCCGCGCAGATAGCTAAAGCGAATCGTTACGCTGTTACAATGCAACAATCAAACGCGAAAACGAGTCAGGTTATCGATGCTTTGGGTTTATATCGGCGTGTTGCTTTGTCACGAATGTATGAGTCAGGATTTGTTACCACGTTATATCTAGAAAAAGAATGTTTAGTGGAGCTTACACAAGATCGCATTTCTCTCTTGCGTCCTTTAGAACGATTTGTTCACGCCGATGACGTGAGCAGTGATGCCCTCGTAGAACAATTAAAAGAGTATGACAATCAATTAAAGATCTATCAGTCCAAACTCAATAACCTGCCTCATATCAAACGCGTTCAATATCATGACAATGATTTTTTAAGAAAATTGTACGATGCAATCGAACGCGATCGCAAAGCAGTTGTCGTGTATATTCATCATTTAGAACGATCAAAAAAAGTAGATGCTCAAAATTTACAAGCATTCATAACGGATCGCATGATTGCCAGCGTACGTCAAGCGCAGAAACACAATCAAAACTGTACTTACAGTGCGTATTCAGGCGCTCTATTGTGCGGTAGTTTTAATGATGCCTGTGAAAAAGCGATGCGGGTTTTGCATGCACCGACCGATCAACATAATCTTATTTTAGAAGCACATCAATGTGAGTTTGCACAAAATGATGAAAAATTTTGGGCTTTAGAATTTGATGCATGCAACGATTCCGAGCTCCCGTCTAAATTAATGGCTTTGTGTCAGATCAGCGGAGCGGATCAGCTTATACATCAAAAAAAAGAGGATAGTATTTTCTTAGTTCATGAAGATCAAAAATATTTCATGGAGCGCCGTGATTCAGCGGCGAGACAGTATGGTGTTAAACCTTTCTTTATCTGGTTGTATAATCATTGTTTTATCGCAATCATTGAATACGCAATTGATTTACCCTTTGGATTGATAGCTGGTTTATTTGCTGATAATGTGCCGTCTTTTGTAGAAAAAATAAAAATAAAAGGCAAAGTAGAGCGATTGACTGAGTATTCTCGTTTGATGTCCACGATCAAATTAAGTGCTAGCTCGCACTCTGGGCGTTTCGGGTACATGATCGGTAGTTTTGCTCGCATGTTCTTTGAACAATGGGCACAAGCCATCAAGACAGTTTGGATGACGATTGATCGTCATATAAAAGATCTCATCATAGATTATCGACTTGGGCATGAGCGTTGTGTAAAAAAGAATGAACATCTTTTATTTTCGCTTCAGAGCAACTTAGTGAGTTTAAAAAAACAAGATGCAAAGGCACTGAGAAAGTTAATCAATTCACTAAAAAAACAGGAACAAACAGCGGGATTTAAAAAATCGAATCTCGCGTCAATATACAGGAAAACTCAGCTTTTAGAACCTCATAAACCAGCGATGATCGCTCATAATGATTTAGCAGTACCGCCGTATGCTTTGCATTCGGGTATACACAATGATTTATTTCATGTTTTGGCCCACAGCGTTCAAACGCTCGTTGAGCATTATACACGTAATCTACCTTATCATCCTACGATTGGTTTATGTTTATTAGGTATTTACGGAGTGGGATTATTGAGTTTATCAGCAGGAAGTTTATTGACCTCTCATCTATTAGGGGCTTCGTATGCGGTATTTGCGCCAACCTCGTTTCACTCTACGCACGCTTTACTCAATTATCTTATTTATTTGGTAGATGATTGGGCGATTCGCGTCACTTTAACCGGTGATACAGATCCGTTGAACGCGATTCAATCAGCTGTTAAATCACTGTTATTATCAGTCGGCTTTAGTTATTTGATTAAGTTTGTACACATAGATCCTTTAGGTTTGATTTATACGCTTCATCTTGATAAGGAAAAAAAATTTGCTGACGCATCTTTGAGTGCCATTGCAAAGGCGGGTCTTAGACAAATTGAATCATTAGAACCTGCGTTTTGGTCTGAAATAAACAAAAAAACGGATCAATCGCTTGCTCTGTTGCTTAATCGCGAAGCTTTGCTTACTTACTTATTGTGTAATTGCGACTATTTACGGCGAGTGTCGCAAGAAAAAAAACGTAGGCTACAGATCTATTTACAAGAAACGTATACAGATTGTCCCGAATTAATTGCCTCCATCATGCGTTGCATGCACGTACCGGTTGTGCAGTCAATTATTGTTTTGACCGTTCAAACATTGGTTGACTATTTATGTGTAGCGCTGCGCTGCTTAGCTACGCCTATTACCTGGCAGAAACAAGTGTGGATCGATCTTGGGTGTATGGTGTATCGAGATCTCTTATGTGTAGCACATGCAGCGAGTGTTTTGGTACGTGTGATGGTTTCATTTTGTTTAACAGTAGCGCGTGCGGTAGCGCATGTTATTTTTAATGAGATTGCTGCGCGTTTAGAGAGTCATACAGGAAAACACACGTTATCTGATTTAAATTATACCGTGTCAGAAAAATGTGATCAGCTTGCTATGCATTGTGTGCGGCCCATTGCGTGTTTGGAAAAGAAAATCACTGAGCCTGATCCACAGTCAGCCCTTCTTAATCAGAAGCAAACAGGACGTTTTTTTACTACTGAATCCAAACAGGATCAGTGTTGTGTTTGCACAAATGACTCGCGCTATCAATTGTCTGCAGATATTCACTGCGCTTAAGCAAAGCACTCAACGCGCACAAACCAATTTAAATCGCTTCCCACAGAAAGCAAGGGCAAGTTTCAAGATCGATTGACTTCCACGTTGCTTCGCTTCAGCATAATAAGCCTTTTCCTCGATCTGTGCTAAACCTTGCTGCGCTGCTTCGTCTAAGGCTTTCTCGATCTGTTCTACCGTGGGCTGTTCTGTTCGCGCAAATTTTACGCGCTTGAATTCCATCAACAAACTTAGTTTCTTCGGATCCTTCGATAAAATGAAATAATCATACCGTCCGTAGCCACTTTCTTTATTTGATCTCAATTCATACGCCGGATGCGATTGTAAATGCGCCGTCAGTCCCGTCATGAATCCATGATAAAACGCTTCTGGCTCTTTACTTAAATCATGTACGCTGATCGTGTTCTCTAATAAAAATCGAAAAGATTCTTCAAACGCAGCGATATCGCCCCGTAATAATTCCTCTAAAAATTTGCTAACAGTGATTTGTTTCTGTCCGGCCACCAACCAATGCTTGATTAACTCACTGTATAAACCCCGTACCTCGCGATTCGGAATCGCGAGATGACACTGCGTGCCTTCCTCGGTATAGTCTATCGAGACCACCTTGAAATACCCGGCCATCAGTAAAAAACTTAAAATGATAGACTCATTTTCATCCGAGGTTATCAGATCAGGAAACACGATCTGTTCATCCATAGAACAGTGAATCGTTTGCCCTTGTAAGAGACGCTCAAATACTTCTTGGTGAATCAATCCCGAACGATACAAACAGTCTTTCACTAAACCATTGTCGCTGGTGTTGAGCCAATACCGTTTTAATCGACCATCTTCTTCTACACAGTTAAGCAACGACCAAGGATTATAAATCGTATGACCTCCGATTTCATAACCGTTGTACCAACGACGAATCCCTTCACTTTGCTTTTGCAATCCTGCTTTCTCTAATAAGGTCTGTACTTCTAACTCAGTAAATCCAAAATACTCACCGTAGCGTTTATGGAGTACGGAATACACCCGAATATTATTCAATCCGGAAAATAAACTTTCTTTCGATACCCGTAAGATTCCGGTTAACACCGCTTTGAAACAATGCGGATTGTCTTTTAAAGCGGCTCCGAGAAAATTTCGAAATAACTCTACGATATCTGGATAGTAGTTATTTAAGTAACCTGATTGAATGGGCGTATCGTATTCGTCGATTAAAATAATCGGCGGTACTTTGTAATAATGGTATAGATGGCTACTGAGAGTCTTCAACGCGTAATTGATCACTTCGGGCGCTGCTCGCTTTTCAAGGATAGCCTGATAGTCTTGTTTCTCATCGAGGGCTAATTCACTCTGTGTGAGCAGGTAGCGATGTTCCCTATAACTAAAGGCAATCAATTGACAGAAATTTTTATAGGTTTCTTCAAAGGTACGAAATTTAAGGTCTTTGAACGTTAAAAAAATAACGGGATATTTGCCTTGATGTTGGCGTATTTCTTCCGGAGCGTGTTGAATGTTTAATCCCTTAAATAGGGTTTCTGTCCCTTGACCGTCTACCTCTTTCGCAAAATAATAACGCAGCATCGACAAATTCAACGTCTTGCCAAATCGACGTGGGCGTGTGATGAGAAGAATGTCGGCAGAATCCTCAAGTATTTCTTGAATAAAAAGACTTTTATCTACAAAATAATTTTTTTTTCGGATTAAAAGGCCAAAGTCACTTTGGCCAATCGGCATCTTTAATGATGTAGATGACATAATTTCAATTTTTCAAAGATTTAAAGATAAGTGTTTTCATAGTATGCCTTAATTTCGTGAGATTGCCTTAATTTGATATTGCGTTAAAACTCATAATCCATGATCAAAGGTGCGTGATCAGAAAAACGTTCGTCTTTGTAGATTCGGGCGGATCGTATTGTCGATTGACAGATCGGCGTGACGATCTGATAATCAATTCGCCAACCTGTATTATTTTGCCAAGCACGACCACGATAGGACCACCAGGTATATTCTTCTGCTTTCTGATTGACAACTCTAAAGCCATCTACGTAAGCTAATTGTGTAAGTACACGATCGAGCCAAGCACGTTCCTCAGGCAGAAAACCAGAGTGTATTTGATTGGCACGCCAATTTTCTAAATCAATCGGTTTATGTGCAATATTCCAATCGCCGCAAATGATCAATCTACTGTCTTTTTGTTTTTCTAATACTGGATAATAACGATCAAGAAAAGCATATTTAATATCTTGACGCTGTTGACTACTACTTCCTGAAGGCAAATACAAGGAAGCGATGCTTAAATCTTGAAAGTCAACTTGTAGATAACGTCCTTCTTCATCTGCGATGGGCCAACCTAACCCTGTGTGAATACGTTGTGGTTTGATGCGTGTATAAATAGCAACGCCGCTGTAGCCTTTTTTATGTGCATCAAAAAAATAAGCGTAATAACCATCTGGTCGTAAACTGGGGTCTACTTGATGTGTTTGTAATTTAGTCTCTTGTAAACAAACAACGTCCGCTTTCTGTTTCAGCATCCAGGCAATAAAACCTTTCTTATTGGCAGCACGTAACCCGTTCACATTACAAGTGATAACACGTAAGGATATTTTATTCATTTAAAATGGAAGTTTTAAATAAGGATCAACGGCAGCTATTTGATCCTTAAATAGGGTTTGGATATGTGTCAAATTAGTAGGTTGATCCGCTTCAAATCGCGCTGTCAAGCAAGGTGTGGTATTTGAAGCACGTAATAAACCCCAACCATTGGAAAATTCTGCACGCACACCGTCTAAAGTATACAATTGCGCGTTTGCAAATTTTGCTTTTGCGATAAATTGTTCCATAAATATAAATTTATGCGCTTCGCTAATGGGTATCTTGATCTCAGGAGTACTAATTCCTTCAGGTAAGGCAGCAAATATTTCAGTGCTCGATCGCGTATCTTTTGCTAGTAATTCTAATAAACGTGCTGCGGTGTATAAGGCATCATCAAATCCATACCAGCGTTCTTGAAAAAAAATATGACCACTCATTTCACCCGCTAATAACGCAGAGACTTCTTTCATTTTCGCTTTGAGTAAGGAATGACCCGTTTTCCACATGAGAGGTAAGCCTCCGTGATCACGAATCACTTTGGCAAGATGTTGTGTTGATTTAACATCGTATACAATCGTCGCATTGGGATGGCGCGATAAGATATCGATTGCATAGAGCATCAATTGGCGATCCGGCCAGATAATTTTACCCGTATTAGTAACCACTCCAAGACGATCACCGTCGCCATCGAGCGCTAAACCAATATCTGCTTGATGCTGTGCTACAGCACTAATCAAGGTTGATAAATTTTCAGGAACACTGGGATCAGGATGATGGTTGGGGAAATTTCCATCTACGTCGCAAAATAATTCAATGACGGTACAACCGAGCTGTCGTAATAATTTAGGCGCAACAGCACCCGGTATTCCATTGCCGCAATCGAGCACAACTCGCAACGGTTTTTGTAAAACTATATCCGAGCAAATGCGTTGAATATAATCTGGAACAATAGTGTGAGCACGCACAATCTGCCCTTGTCCTCGATGTAAATGTCCGACTTGAATGCGCTGATATAATGCATAAACAGTTTCTTCTGTTAAATTGCAGCCATTTAAAATAATCTTTAACCCATTGTATTCCACCGGATTATGACTTCCGGTGAGTATTACACCAGAACGTGTCGACAAAGTGTGTGTGGCAAAATACAAAACAGGGCTAGGCACAGCAGCAATATCGATGACTTCACAACCGCTATCGCATAATCCTTGCTCTAGCGCAGCACTTAAACTGGGTCCTGATAAACGTCCATCACGTGCCGTTATGATGGACATAGACTGTTGCTGTTCATAAAGCGTAGTACCGATGGCACGTCCAAGTGTGTAGAGAATCGTAGGAGTTAAAGTCTCGCCTACAATGCCACGAATATCATACGCACGAAAAATTTGCGGTGATATATCTTTAGTGCAAACGAATGGCATACATCGACCCAAAATCTAAAATTTGGATCATACTGCTGGACGGAAAAGAAGTCTATTACTCAACGGGTTCAGTATGAGGCAAGGTAACATTGAGTTCTAAGATGGAACAATCTTCCGATCGTTCAATTTCTACTTTAATCTGTTCGCGATCAACTGATACGTATTTTGCGATCACTTGAATAAGTTCTTGCTGCAGACGTTCTAGGTAGTCAGGCGTACCGTGCCGCGATTGATGTGACACAACAATTTGCAGGCGTTCCTTCGCCAGCAGCGCTGTATTTTTGACAGGGGCTGGCCGATGATGTTTACGAAATAAGTAATTCAAAACACTCATGAAATCGCCTCCTCGCGACTAAATAGACGGCGCAAAAATCCTTTCTTCTGTTGTGTAATGAAGCGGTAAGGTAATTCTTCACCTAATAAGCGTGACACAGCATCGAGATAGGCATGGTGTGCATCGCTTTCATCGTTTAAGGTTACGGGCACACCAAGATTGGATGCACGCAAAACTGCCTGTGATTCAGGAATAACACCTAATAATGGAATGGCTAGAATTTCTAATACATCCTGTATGCTTAACATATCTCCTTTATCGACGCGACCGGGTGCATAACGTGTGAGTAATAAATGTTCTTTGATCGGCTCTTGGTTCAGTTCTGATCGCCGCGATTTGCTTGATAAAATTCCAAGCATTCTATCGGAGTCGCGTACGGATGAAATTTCAGGATTAGTGACAATCACCGCTCTATCGGCAAAATACATGGCTAAATAGGCACCACGCTCAATACCCGCGGGCGAATCACAGACAATATAATCGAATTCCTGTTTTAATTCTTCTAAAACTTTTTCTACTCCTTCTTTTGTTAAAGCGTCTTTATCGCGTGTTTGTGAAGCAGGTAGAATATATAAATTTTCTGTACGTTTGTCTTTGATCAATGCTTGTTTGAGATGCGCTTCAGCGCGGATCACATTGACGAAATCATAAACGACACGGCGTTCACATCCCATGATGAGATCAAGATTACGAAGACCAATATCAAAATCAATGACTGCGGTTTTAAATCCACGCAAAGCTAAACCACCTGCAATCGCAGCACTGCTAGTAGTTTTGCCAACACCTCCCTTGCCGGAGGTTACTACGATAATTTCAGCCAATGGAGTTGCTCCTTAAAAAAACAGTTAAACTTATTCAAAGCTTATAACGTATAGATGAGTTTAATGAGAAATCAAGCCTATATTGTAGCGCTAACGTGTTCTGTAGTATATTGTCAAAGCTTCAAATATAAAAGGTAAATGTATGAGTGAACCAAGACCGAGAGAAGATTTTGTCAGCCGTGTACAGGTGGCTATGCCTGCCGAAAAATTAGCATTTCGTGTTTCGAAAAGTGCCACTTTGAAAATTTTAGACTTAATAGGTCCAAAGCGCGATCAGAAATTGCGTATTTCGGTTGAAGGCGGTGGTTGTTCTGGTTTTCAATATCGATTTGAATTAGTTAAAGTGGGATTTTGGGATGATATTCAGATCAGCTGTAATGAGGACGAGGAAGAAGAAGAGGGGGGTTCGGGTAGCTCGGTTTTAGTTTTGCTCGATGCCTTTAGCTTTATGTATTTAAACGGCGCCGAGCTTGATTATGAATCAAATTTGAATGGCGAACGTTTTATTATTCGCAATCCTAAAGCGAAAACTACCTGCGGTTGTGGTTCTTCGTTTATGATTTAGCCCGGGTTGAGCGAATTTGTATAGGGTGTTTCTTGCAGTTCTTTAGGATTATTAAAGAACAAAGAAGAATTAGATGCTTGACTTGAATCTACATTATTTTCCTGAATAGCTTTCTGTAATTCTTCTTTTTTTAATAAATTAGTTATCTTTTCTTTCAAAGCGTCTCGTATGGCTTCCGAAGATAATGATTCTTTTTCTCCAGGCACTCGCGTTAAATTAAAATCAACACCCCAATTAGCATCATCTAAAATGTTATACAACCTTATTAACAAAGAGAAAAAATCCATGCGATCCGTATACCGTTCATTGATAGTCGTAAGTGAATCACAATTCTCAATACCTTCACGTATTTTTTTGATTATCTTATACAGCGTCTCGAAAACAGTGTCTATCTGTTCATGAAGCGACTTTTCAATCTCATAATTTTCTTTAAATTCTTTTGTATTTTGAATAGTTTCAATAAGTGGAATTGTTTGTTTAAAAACGTCTGAATTAAGGCTATCTGAGACGCCTACGTCTTTATCGTCAAGATAAGCATTCAGAGTTTTTTGAATTTTTGTGAGATTACTTTTTAATTCATTCAGTTTAGCGTTCAATACATCTTTTTCTGTGTTATTTTTTTGATTTACCGTGATCTGCGGATCTTCTTGTAGATTTTCTTGCGTGAGAGAGCATTCTTTTTGAACATTGAGTTTTTCTTCCTTTTTTAACGCTTTAATTCTTTTTTTTAAGTCATCACTTTTTTTACCTAGATCGTCACGCTGTTGCTCCATTTTTTTGATAAATTTCTTTAAATTATCAGCCAGTGTTTCGTTTGAATCGCTTATGAAAAGTTTGATCTCTGAATAAGAACTATGTTTTTTTGTTACTATAAAATTAAGGTGAGAAATTTCTTTCTTATTGCTTATATCTAATGCAATTTTTAGACTAGAAATATTTTTTGATAGTCTCTTACGCTCAGCCTGGATTGCTTTTTGAGTTAATGGTTCAGATTGAGCAGTTATTATTAAACGATCTAATGGGCAGTCTATCCTTTTTAATAGATTTAAGAATGTATCGATCATGCGATTCTCTTTCTCGTTGTTCATTTCTTCAACGAGTGATTCGACGTCGTTAACGACTTGTGCAGCTTTGTTTAACTTCGACAACTTTGAATTATCTACCAATATTTCATTGATTTCAGCACAGGATACGAATGCGATCGCGCGTAATATCTGCGCGGCCATTGCGCATTGTGTCCAGTCTTTTTCCGCCGGCCTTTCATAGGCATTCTTAGTTTGATAGAAATCTGCATGAATGGTATTAAGCGTATCGGATAATTTCAGAAAATTGTCCACTAGAATCCGTAAGCCACCCAGTATGTCATTCAATGATAATGGACTCGCAATGAGTTCCAAAATTCCTTCAGGATCGCTATTAAATTTTTCTGAAGTTAGTTTATTGCCACCGTAAATAAATGCGCCATCTTTCGTGATTACTTCGTAAGCTCTATTGAAATTAATATTAGAAAGCAAAGAGGGTGCAGTCATAAAAGTTTCAAACATTTCTTTTAATGCGTTTTTATAATCATTGAATGCATTTACTGCGGCTTTTTTTTCTTCTATAGGCAATTTTGATTTTTCTTCTACGGGTTCGTATTTTATCCATATAGCATTAAAGATTTTCTTTTTGCTTGCTAGATTTTGTATTTGAGAAAATACAGGATCTTTTGTTGACAAAAACATTTCTTTTAAATGTTCTTCCTCGTTTGTATTTTCAATTGATTGTACGTAAGCACCGAATAATTTAGGTGGATCTTTGAGTAGGCAACAAGCAAAAATCTTATAAAGCCATAAAAAAGTGAAAATACATAATTGTTCGTTATTTAATTCTTCGCTATTAAATGTATTTTCTCTTTTATACGCTTTACAAGTGATTTCGATCGCTTTTTGTAGAATAGGTTTTAATTTGTCTGGGTTGAATGCGACAATGTTTTCATCGATTATTTCAAAAACGTTTTCTGAAAAAATACGAAGTAATTTAGAGTTGTTTACTCTATTATAAGCAGCTAACCAATCTATCAGAGGTTGACTTATATTGTTTGATTCATTGGGTTCAAAACCTCCTTTCCCTAGATATTGGGTCAATTCAAATCTTTCTATGAGCCCGTCAATGTCGAGCATGTTTTTAAATAGATTATCGCGCTCTCGATTGATTTCTTCGATTTCATTTTGATTTTTGGTCACAGGGTGTTTCTGAAAAACTTCTTTTATTTTAGGTAAGTCATGTTTTAAAGCAGCTTTTAAGAGGGGTTTATACTGTTCAAATAATTTTTCCTCGGTACATAGCTTCCAAAGTACAGGAATAAAAGCGCGCAATTTTTTTAGATCATCGACATATTTTTGATCCGCATGCGTTCGAATACATCGGGCTAGCGGAAAATAGCGTTCTTCAAGTGCACAATAAAGTGCGTGCTTAATAGTCTCTCGATGTTGATATAGTAAGAGTAAGTACGGTATTTTCTTAAGACTTCCAGTAAAAAATGCTGCATCAGATGATTTTTTTGATTTTTCTTCGGCTGATTTTGCTTCGACATGCTGTGCGAATGATTTTTTTAAAAGAAAACAACTTAAATCATTTAAGATGTCTGTTATGAATGCCTGAAACTTTGCCGTTTCAATGTCTGTCAACTGTACAAGCATGGCTGAAGTAGTTGTCGTGTTGCTCAGTGCTTCAGTGGTTGAATATTCATAAATAAAGGGATTAGTTGGCAGTATTCTCATGAGACCCGTTAATCCATCACTAAAAAACAGTTGATTCTGAGATGCTTCTTCTTTTTTATAGAGAAAGAGAGAAGCAATTTCATGCAGTGGAGCGCTAAGTTCTTCTAAATACTGCTGATAATTTTTATCTTGAATGAACCTGTTTAATTGAGCGACTTTACTATCAAACGACGCTAATTGAGGCGCTAACTTTGACAATGTCCATCCTGTTTGTGCTAGATCATAATCGCCTCTGCTTTTATTATTACCTAGTTTAGACAACCAATCACGATAACACTTGGCGGATATATACGGATCCAAAATAAGATAAACAGAGAATAGGCGATAGCTCATCATGAGCGCAGTAAATAATTGATTATCGTCTGAAAAAGCTTGCAAGGTACTATGATGACTTTTATCCGTATTTTCCTTGATGAATTTTGTTAATTTTTTCTTCTCGTCCGTGTTTAGGTAGGACGTACTATTTTTCTCCCCGATCGTTTTTAAGATGATTTCGAATACAAAGTCAATCTGATATGTTTCAAGTATTTTTTCACATGCAGCGGCCCATCCTAAGAACGCGTGACTTCTTCGAAGCAATGATTCTTCAATTAGGAAGCTCTTTTCTTTTAGGAATTCATATTTTTCTATGAAACGATTGTGCAATTTTTTATATTTTTTGTGAAGCGCATCCTCTTTTTTGGTTGCAGTATGATGCGGTTTACCAGGTAAGGAATTTTCTTTAAGAAATGTTTTGATTCCTTCAAGATCGCGGTTTCTGGCAAGCATTAAGATTTTTTTACCGTATGAGTAAAAAAGGGTTTTATGACATTGATCGCGTATATCCATTACCAAGCTTTTTATAAGGTCAAGCGTCTCCTTCGTGTTAAGTATATTCTGAGCTAAGTTGTTCTGAGCTAAGTTGTTCTTCTTAGTTGTATTCATAGTATTTTTTATTTTAAGTGGGTCGAGGTTTTTGCGTTACATTTGATGTATTTGATGTAGAAGGGATATTAAAAAAACAAGACGATTGTTTTGTGTTGTTCGCATTCATTTTACTTGCGATACAGAAATTGTAAATTGCTGTTGTAATAGTGGGAAGATGCTCTGCGGTAAACTTAAATGCATTTAAGCCTGTTTCTTCTTTTTTGAAAACAGTCATGTTTCCGCCAGAGACTTCTTTAAGATGTGTTACAAGCTCAACATATTCTTCATCATTTAAAGTTTTTATGTTTGGATTAATTTTGTTAAATTTTTCCAGTATCTCGTCGATATCTATGAAACCTATATTTTTTTGCGTGTCATCCAAGAAAACTGTTTTTTTAAGATATTTTTCTAACGGAGCTGCTGTATCTAAAAATTTACGCTTTCGTTTTTCTAATGCAGCTTGCGCAGGCTTCGAAGGTAATAATTTATCGTTTTCAGATTCGGGATCATCTATCCAATTTTTTATATAATCAGTTAAAGAGTAAGCTTCAATGGTGCTGATGATTTTTAGTTCGATAGTGTTCAGTACTTCTTTTGTTCCTTTAATAAAATTATCCAGATTATCTTTAGGCGTTTTTTCTGTACTGCTTAATATATTCAGAATGGGTGCATCGTCGTGATTTTTTTTAGTGACTATGAAGTTTAACGCGTTATCTGTTTCAAAGGAGTTGCAATAATTTTCTAGATCTATAATTCTGTTTAATAGATCTTGATATGTATTAGTTATCTGTTGTATTTTTGCACCGTTCGCAGTAGCAAGTTTAGATTGATTAACGGTGGTTAAAAATTCATTTGCTTTGCTGTGCAATGAATGCGATGCTTTGTTATGATTCTTTTTTGAGTTACTAATTTCAACTTTAATAAATAGTAGGCCTGATAGTAGGCCTGATAGTGTTTGGATGATCTCATTTTGTGACAGTTCTAATTGCTGCTTTTCTTTATCCTTTATATTTGTGATTATTTCTTTATTATTTGCTAATAGAGTATAGGCCTTTATATTTTTGCGACAGGTCATGAATGCAATTAAGATCAGCATTTGCTCAGCGACTGAGGCTTGCGTCCAAGATTTTTTTGCAAGGCTTTGATCCTGACTGAATTCATACGTTTCTTTTCCTAATAAACATTTACTCAGTGAATTAAGTGTTTCTTTGCAGAATTTTGAAAATTCAGACTGTTCTGACGAAAGCAGAAGTGCGCGCACGCCGCCTATTATTATTTGATTTAATGATAATTTAAATCCGGTCGCAATACGATTTAAAGTAGCGTTAGTATTCTGTATTTGCGTGAAAGGATCTTCGCCATAAACAAAAGGGCCAATATCTACGCCAATTATTTCTTCGTTAAAAAAGAAGTGAAGCGCATCAGATTGACTGAGTATAGTGAGTATAGGGGGTCCGTTTTGGAAGTGTTTGAGTATGGGTCGTAGTGTTTCTCCATAGCTAATAATTGCAGGCATCTTTTTTTTGCCAAGGATTTTTTTGTCTTTTACTCGAGTTTCAAAAAGATCATGGGCGGTTTTTAATTTTCCCATCTTCTGAAGTACTGAATTGTTTTTGTTTAAGTAAGATGCTTCCTTGTGAGGGATAGACTCTTCTTTTTCTACTGATTTTGCGTAAGCTTCGAGTGAGTTTTTAGGGTTTTCGATACGGCAAGGACTAAAAATTTCATAAAGCCAGATCATGGCAAGCATGCATAGTTGTCCTTGGCCTAATTTTTCAAGATTTAATGTATTTTCTTTGCATGCGAATTTGATCGCTGATTTTAAAACACGCTTTACAGCAGATGGATTGCATATAACCGATCCTTCTTCATTGATCCTGATGATGTTTTCTGAAAAAAGAGCAAGTAATCCAAGCTCTTTTGCTCTGCCATAGGCAGAGAGCCAACGCAATAAATCATGAGATAATTGATTTTGTTTTGTGGGTTCAAGTTTCTCTAAGTACTTAGCTAAGGAAAAAAAATTTGTTAATTCCTCAATGTTTATTTTTTGGTTAAATAATACGTAATCAAAGGGTAGTTTATTTTGTTTTTCTACTGGGGCATTGGGAAAGGGATGTTGTGTAAAAATATTTTTTAATGCGTCTAAATCGTGTGCTTTCGCTGCAAGCAAGAGCGGTCCGTACTTTTCTAATAGAGCCTCATAGGAATTTTTTTCTGTATCGACACATTGAAGTTGAAGCGGATGGGTATAAAGTAAAATACTTTTCAAAAAAGATTTAACCTTTGGATCTTCTTGGTTTTGTATTAGGTGTTCAATGCGTCCAGTTAAAGGAAAATATAGGGTAGATAATAGAAAATTAATTTCGTCACGATAGCGCCATAACAAGAACAGATAACAGGCTTTTGAAAGAATATCTAGAGATGAAGGGTTATTTTTTGGCTTTTCTCGCGAGTCACTTTTAAAAAATTGCGAAAACGATTTTTTATAAAATAAATTGCTTAAACCCTCTAATGTGTTGTTAACAAAGTCTACAAACTGCTGACGATATACATTGACCATATACGTTAACTGGATTATTAAAGTGGATAACTCTGTGTTGTTGTCTATATCTTCAGTTGTCGATTTGTTATGAAGCACAGGATCTGTGGATAACGAATCCAGTACTGTTTTGAAAGATTTACTGAAAGCAATAGAAAAGTGGCTTGTATGATAATTAAATTGAATTAAAACAGGATCCGTGATGATCTCTTTAAATATATTTTCCAGAATTTTTAGATCAGGCGTTTCTGAGGTTTGAACGGCTGCTGTATTAAGTATCGTTGTCAGTTGTTTAATCAGTTGATCAAGATTTTGATCCAGTCCCAGATCCGATATTCTTTTTTGATTATAAATTTCATTTCTTGGGATATTTAAAAGGCGAATATAATCTAGGGCAGATACAGAAGGGGCATTACTCGAACAGGTGTGAAATATTCGGTAGCTGATGAGCAGCGCTATTGTTACTTGTTCAGCCTGAGATTTTTCCTGAATCCAATTATTTTTTTTTGGATCGGTCGTTTCATTGAGAAATTTTCTTAACGCATTTTCATTTTTTTCGTTCAGTTGGATTTGTTTTTGAGTGAGAAGAATGAACAAATCAGATAATTCTTTTAAATTCTGATTGTGTTCTTGCAGTGTTTGTCCTGCCAATAACCATGTTAAAAAGTGAGGTTCCATTCTAAATGACTTTAAGTCTTTAATCCATTGCGCTAAAGAATTGTCAAAGAGTGGATAGTTTAGTAATAATTTTTTATAGAGAACGCTATAGGCTTGGCCGAACGTTTCTTCTTGAACCTCTTCAAGTGAAAATGGAAATGACCCTTTTTTTTCTATAAGAAATTTTTTGATCAACTCAATCTGACCTTCTTTAGCTAGCTTAAGTAATGGAAAACATTCAGTGTAAAACTTCTCATCAAGCCGATTGCATATATCGCTTGCTAAATTCCCAGGTTCCAAAAATTCAGCGTTTATTTCTCGGACATCATCTATTAGATCCTGTAGATCCTGGTTCGCTTTATCTTCCAGAGTTTGCAGCGCTTTGCTACAGGAATCAGATACGAACAACACAATTAAGCGTAATATCTGCGCAGCGACGGATTCCTTTGTCAAAAACTTTGTTTCTTTTTTACGAGGGTGATAGATATTTTTTTCGAGCAGTTTTTTGCTGAAATATTGGAGCCGGTTGAAAAATGGTAGAGCGTTCGGTTCCATCACTGTGCTTACAAGGGAGAATGCCGCACCTAATATTTCATTCAAGGATGATTTAGTAATAGAGTCTAAACAGTCTTTTGGATTCTCGATCAAGTTTTTCGGCGCAAATCTATCATTGCCATAAACAAAAGGATAAACGTCGATTTCAAATAGAGTCTCAATATTATTTTTATATAAATTTTCATACAACGAAATCTTTCGATTATCTAAAGGATAGTTGAGTATAGGAGGTCCCTCTATAAAGACTTCGAGCATTGCTTGCAATGCCTGTTTATAGTCAGCAGCCGTATCTTCCTTGGATTCTATAGGACTATTTTCAAAGCGTTCTTTAACCTTTCTAAATTTTTCTATCTCAGCAAATACGGGATCTTTTTCGTCTAAAAAACTTGTCGTAAGATTGATTTGATTTTTGTTACTGATTCTTTCTATTGAGTACGCATAATAGCTGAGTAGTTCTTGAGGTTTTACAGGAAGACAGATGTAAAAAATTTTATACAGCCATAAGAGAGCAAGGCTACAGCTCTGAAATTCATCGAGTGCATCAAGCGCAGAGAGGTAATCTGTATAGGGTTTGTTATTTTTCTCACATGCTTGTTGAACAGCCTGTTTCAAAATATCTTTTAATGGCTTTGGATCAGATACAACCGATCCATGAGGTTGTATTTTCAAGATCTTTTTTGAAAAGAGCGCGAGTAATCCAAGTTCATGGGCTCTTTCATAAGCATGCATCCAATCGATTAGATGGTGAGCCAGTATGTTGGGTTGATTATCAGGTTCTAGGCCATTTTCTCCCAGATAGTTTGTGAGTCCAAGTTGATTTACTAAAGGGTCAATTATTACGTGTTTGTTAAAAAGCGTATAACTTTTAATTTTTTTGATCGCTTCGTCATTGAGCGAAGTTATCGTATGTTTTTTCAAAAATTTTTCTATAGCGCCCAGATCGTGCTTCTGAGAGGCCTCTAAGAGTGGTTTGCAATCCTTCCAAAAATTTTCGTATGAATCTCCTTTTACATCAACACATTGCATTTGCAGCAAAGGAGCAAATTCATTTAAACGTGCAAGGAACTCAGCGCATTCGTCTCTTCCTGTCTTTAAGATAATACTACTGGAAAAATTAAATTGTTTTTTCTGCAGTAATTCTTCAATTTTAAAGCGAGTTTTCCAGAGAAGAAGTAGGCAACATGTTTTTCTTAGAATCTCTGAGGAATTTGGTTGATTAGGCTGTTCTTGTGAGTTTGCTTCTTTTATGAGATTAAGAAACGATTTTTCAAAGTATAAAAAGCATACTTCAGACAATATGCCATCGCGAAAATGTAAAAAATCATCCGCGTTAACCATGTTTGCTACTTTAAGTAACAGCGTCGAGAGACTCATATCATTATTTATTTCTTCATTCATGGAGTCTTTATAAATAAAGATATTTGTTTCTAATAAGCGCAATAAATATTCAATGTTAAATGAGGTTGGTTTGTTCCACGTGAATAGTAAAGGTGGTTGGGTGATTTCAAACAATAGTCTGTTTGAGGCCGCCAAATACAGTTGATCCGATATAGAATAAGTATCCAGTGCTTTTGCCAGCCCATTAATATCTAGTTTTGGTACGCGATCTGATAATTTTTCTTTTGCCAGATTATAAGTTGCTAGATCATGGATTGTTTCATTTTCTATTGAAATACGCTGATCAATTTTTGAATTTGTTTGCTCTAACATTTTTGCATAATACATGCCAGATAAGCGTGGATCCTCAGTGAAACAATTGCGAAATATCCGTTGAATCACTACGAGCGCTAGCATTAGCTTATCAGTAGGAGCGAATGATTTAATGTTTAAATGATGCTCTGTGATGATGGCTTTTTCTAAAAAAGATGTTAATAAGTTATATATATTATTAGGTAACTTGATATTACTGGGTAACTTGCCATTGTTATCTATTATTATTTTTTTAAATAAGCTAAATAAATCCTTGAGTTTATATTCTCGATCATAGGCCTGAAATTTTTTGTAAGCAGTCAACCAGTTTATGAATCCAGCTTGTGGCGTATATATTATTTCATTTGGCACCCATTCATTGAATGAGTTCCATAAAGAATGCGCATTTACAAAAGAATTACAGGTCTCTTCATATTTTGGTTTTAGGAATAATTCTTTTTCTTCTACTTTTTCTCTTACGGCCCTTATAGCTAAGTATTCTTTTCCTTTAAACAATTCGTTGATTTCTTTGAGATTGTGTTCCTCAGCCAATTGTAAGAGCGGGGAATATTTTGTATATAACTGAGCGTTACATTGAAGCAGTATTTTTTTACATAAATCCAAAAATAGAGTGGGATCTATTGATTGTGTGTTATTGTTTGTTTTTGTCGTCTTAAGCATATTATTTCGTTGAGCTAAAATATTTTTTTGAAGTAGATTGTTCCGAAGTAGATTGCTTATGAGTATCAAAAAATAATGAGGGAGCGCATTGCGATGTTGAAAATAACTTTTTACATACTATTTTATAAGCTAGCGCTGAAGTAACAATTTCTCTTATTATGTTATCTAAATTTTCTTTACTTAAGTTATCTTCATTGAAGGATAATGATGAGTCCTTAAGTGTGCCAGGCAAATAATCTTTAAATTTAATTAAAATATTTTCCTGGCTTATTAAATAGCTAAGCGGTGGTTTAATTTTTTCGGCTTGTTTTTTTATAGTGTTAAAGATCTGAGCTAATGTGCTATTTTCGATCAATTTTTTAAAGAACACATTAAGATTAAGTTTATAGCTTTTTTTACATGTAACATTCATAGTAAGAGAAAGTGTTTCTTTTTTTAATTCTTCAATAAGTTTTAAAGTGCTTGGCAAGCTCTGCGCTTTCTGGATGAATTCATCAGTCAGAATCTTGATATTTCTTTGCTGATTTGATTTAAGATTTTCATTTAATCTGGAAAGAGGTGAGGTTTCGTATTCAGAATTATGCCAGTCATAGTCTATTAAAAGCTTATAGTAATTGCATAGTTTTTCAAAATTTTTTGAGGCTAATTGAGTTTCTAATTTTTGATAGTCTTTCCATGAGTTATAGGAATTAATCTTTTCATCAAGCTGTTTGAATGTGGTATCCAGTGATTGGGCCACTGTCTTTATCTTTGCATCCAAAACTTTATCTAAATCGCTAAATGTATAGTCTGGATTTTCATAAATCTCATACACTTTACAGGTTTGTTCGTGAATTGTAGTTATCAGGGTATAAAATTCTTCATCGTTGGAATAGTTTTTAAATTTATTGAGCGCAGCTAAAAGTTTTTGTATGAGTTCATCCGAAGAAGAAGATTGTTTGGGTTGTCCTATACTGACTACGGGTTTTTCTTCTTCTTTTTCAATTTTCTCTTCTTCTTTAAAATCAGTTATTAATTGAACGAGCTTTGAGAAATCCTTCTCAATTAATTCTTTTTCATTCTTAATGAAGGCATCTAGATTATCATCGACCGTTTTATTCTCACTCTTATTTATTTTATCGAGTATCAAACGATAATTTTCGTTTTCAGAAAGGTGTTCTGCTCTGAGTATGAAATTAAGATCAAGACGATTTTTTTCAACATAAGCTTTTAGCTGCGTTATCTTTATCTGTAAGCTTAATAGTTCTGTTCGATAACCTTCTAGCAAGGCTTGATTTTGTTCAGTTCTTTTTTTTATTTTATTTATTTTGTCATGTAAGTTTTGTAGAGGATCGACAATGTTTTTTGAGTTTGATTTATTTATTAATAGATGAGTTCTTAGATTTTTTAAAGCGTTGTTTTGATCTTCGTTTTGTTTTTTTTCTTGATTTTGTATTGCTAGTTCGTTTACTACGTAAATTTTGGATTTTGGCTGATGTTTTGATTTTGGTTTTGGTTTTGGTTTTGGTTTATTCGTAGCTAGCAGCTTATTATTTAATTCATCTGATAACCACATGGCAATGAGGAAAAGTATTTGTTCGTAGCTTTGGAAAAGATTAGGGTTAAGACGGTGTTTTTCTACGTCGAGTTCTTTTGTCCAGAAATCTTTTTTTAACAATAGTTTCATTAGATTGTTTATAGACAAACAACAGTTTGCAAAAGATTTCTGAACTCCTCCTGGCGCAAGTAGTAAGTATGCGAATAAGTGAAAGAGTTTTTCGTTACGTAAAATATCATCGGTAATGGCTTGCCAAGTGGGTTGTGTTCTATTTGTTTTTGCATTATAAACAAAAAGAGTATTTGTAAAATGGGGATACACTTCAGAATTGAGTTGTATGGATCCTTTGGTACGAAATACCTCAGAATCCAAAATGAAATTAGAACTTTGGATTGCTTCTAACATTTGCCGTAATGTCAATTTATACTTATCTACCTCTTCATCATTTTTAATAAATGGGATTGCCCTAGATGTTAGAATTTGGTGTAGCCTGTGAAGTTCTTTTATGTAGGTCAATATATTTGAAGAAGTAAGGCAAGACGTAAGATCTTTATTAAACGTGTTTGCGTATTCTACGTATTCTTTGCAAAGCAATACTGGGTTTTTTGAGACACAGGAATAAAAAGTTGTGTAATGTTTTAAGGCGGCTAGTGTTACACATTGCTCAGATGAAAGATCTGTTATATCTGTCCCATCGATGCTGAGTGTTTTTCTTAGTTCCGATACAGAGTGTATGCGGACAGTGGACGGAGCGATCGTTATTTTCACTGTGTTTGAAAATAATTCTACGTATACGTAGTTGTTTTTATTTAATTCTTCAAAAGCTAATAACCAACTTACAAATGGGGGAGTCACTCCTGGAGGTGTATTTATGGACTCTTCCAAGAAGGTTTCTAAGCCAAATTTTGTACGCAGGTATTGATAGAATTTATATAGCTCATGAAAAAAAGTATAAGATGCAACGCTTTTATCGTCATCAGGTAGAGTTTTTGAAAAATCTAAGCGTTTGTTACAGATTTCTTGAATACGTGTTAAATCTTGTTTTTGAGCAGGGTCAATTAGATCTTTGAAGTTTTCATATAAGTTTTGCAGTGTTGTCTTAGTTTTGTGATTAATCCTAAAATAAACAAAATCAATTAATCGAATAAGATTAACCATTTGTTCCTTTTTGTCATCACCATCTTCATGCTCTTCAGACCAAAAATACTCATCACTTACGTTAAGCGACCGTGTTGAAATTTCTTTTGGAGTCATTTTATTTTTTTTAGGCATATTGTTTTTCTTTTTTGTCTGAGCTAATGGAATCTATTTGGTGACTGACCCGCTGTATCGTATGCGTGCAAGTATACTACGCTGTTTATTTAGATAAAGAGGAGCGCAGTATGTCTGATGTGTTTGCTCAACGTCGCGGGCAATTATTATCTCGATTAGGTGAAGGTAGTTTAGTTATTTTGCGTAATGCGCCGAGTCATTTACGCAATGGTGATGTGCATTATCCATACCGTCCTGATAGTAATTTTTATTATTTAACCGGTTTCACAGAACCGAATGCGATCGCTGTATTGTTGCAGGATGGATCGTATATTTTATTTTGTCAGCCGAAAGATGCGTTGACTGAACGATGGTTGGGACCGCGTGTCGATCCGGAAACCGCGTGTCGGCAATTTGCGGCGAATGAGGCGTATCCCATCTCTTTTTTTTCAGAAAAATTAGCGCATTATTTTTTAAATTGTCGTCGTGTGTTTTGTACCATGGGTCATGATCTTAGTTTTGATCAAAAGATATTGGCACAACTGAATCAGATGCGTGCAGGTAAGCGCTCTTGTGTTTTGCCGGATATTTGTCATTTGGATCCTTATATTAATGAAATGCGTATTAAGAAAAGTCCTGAAGAACTTGTCTGCATTGAACGCGCTGTGGCAATTTCTTGTCGTGCACATAGGCGTGCTATGCGTGCTTGTCGGCCCGGTTTGTTGGAGTATCAATTGGAAGCGGAATTGATGCATGAATTTTATACGCAAGGTGCGCGTGCGATCGCGTATGAAAGTATTGTGGCCTCTGGGAAGAATGCCTGTGTTTTGCATTACATACAGAATCATTCTGAATTAAAATCAGGCGAGCTTTTATTGATTGATGCAGGATGTGAATATAATTATTATGCCTCAGATATCACGCGAACTATTCCTATCAATGGACGCTTTACGCCAGAACAAAGTGCCTTGTACGCATTGGTTTTACAGACGCAAGCGGAGGTTATTTCTTTAATTAAACCAGGCGTTGCTTGGGATGTTTTGCGCGATACTGCGGCGAATTGTTTAACGTCAGGTCTTGTTGATTTGGGTATCTTACGAGGATCTGTATCGGATCTGATTGAGCAGAAAGCCTATGAGTCTTTTTATATGCACGGTATTGGTCATTGGTTAGGTTTGGATGTGCATGATGCGGGTGATTATCGCGTACAGAATCAATGGCGTTGCTTGGAAGCGGGGATGGTGTTGACGGTGGAACCGGGTATTTATTGTTCAGAGCATATTCCAGATGTACCAAACCCTTATCGCAATATGGGAATACGTATTGAAGATGATGTGCTTGTGACAGCAACCGGTCATAGAGTATTGTCCGATGCTTTACCTAAACAAATTGATGAGATTATGGCTGTGATGTCCTCATGAACGAAGATGTATTTGATTGTGTTATTGTAGGCGCCGGCATTGTTGGTAGTTGTGCCGCGTTGGCTTTGATATCAGCAGGATTGCGTGTCGCTGTGATCGAGGCCTGCCCATTGATTGCGAATCCTTCGCCTGCCGCGCGTGTTTTAGCGCTCAATACACGCAGTGTTACTCTCTTAGATGACTTGGGCGTGTGGAAAGATTTGTATTCTGAAGCAAATATAATTGAGCATCTACAAGTTTCTCGACGAGGTCATTTTACTGCGGTGCGTATCGGGGCGAACGAATGTCATGTTCCATTTTTAGGGTATGTAGTATTGGCGGATCGTTTGCTCGCTGCTTTGTATAGGGTTTTATTTGATCGCCTGCCGCAGAGCCATTTACAGTTGATATATCCGGCGTGTTTAGAAACACTGGTTCGCTGTGATCTCGGTTGGAAACTTGACTGTGTAAGTAACGATCGTAAGCAACGTACTTTGTATGCACGCTTATTGATTGCAGCGGATGGTACTTTTTCTAAAGTAAGAGAATTAGTAGGGATTTCTACAAAAATCTTAACCTGTGATAGAACAGCGTTGGTGAGTCGTGTTCGTTTTACTGTAAACGCTGCGCGCTCCTGTGTGTATCAACGGTTTACGGATCGGGGTGTTTTGGCTATTTTGCCTTTTAGTGCGAATGAGGCGGGTTTAATTTGGACTGGAAAATCTGCTTGCGTTACTCCTTTAGCAGAATGTTCAGCAGATATATTTTTAAAAGAAATACAGGATTATTTTGGTTATCGTTTGGGTCGTTTTGAACAAGTGACAGAGCGTTTGCTGCAACCTTTACAAACACGGTATGCTAGGCAGCAAGTACAAAAGAATTTAGTGTTATTGGGCAATGCAGCACATACTTTATCTCCTTTGGCTGCGCAAGGATTGAATCTTGGTCTGCATGATCTCGCACAATTTATACAAATTTTAACGGAACTGTGCGACTCTAAATCTGCAATCGCATCGCTTCATGATCAAGACAGTGGTTGGTTAATGCGTTACGCTGAAGCGCGTCGAAGACAGCAGCGCTGTTTATTGCAATTTACAGAACAATTAGAAAATCTATTGTCTTTCAATTTTTGGCCTTTAAATCTTGTGCGTGCTTTGGCTTTGTTCACACTTGATTCTGTGTTACCGTGCAAGCGTCGGTTCGCACATGCGTTTATGGGCTTTGCTTAAGTAGGTTACTTGCTTATGTCGGAATTCCAACAAATCATAAATGAATCGGGCGCTACGGTTGCTATCAAAACAGCAGCGAAGGCCGAGCGTTTATTCGCTATACCGCATTTGAATAAAGTCAGCGCGTTTTCTGCGCACGAACGAATACAATTTAATTTATTGGGTCGTTTACCGTTTCGAATTGAAACTTTGTCAGAACAATTAAAACGTAGCTATCAACAATTTTTGCAGCAACCCGATGCTGTTCAAAAAAATCTTTTTCTTCGTAATTTATATCAAACCAATGAAACCTTGTTTTATCAATTAGTTAATGCGCATTTGGAAGAAGTGCTACCGATTATCTATACACCGACGATCGCACAGATGGTAGAACAATTTAGTTTGCAGTTTCGTCGTCCGCGTGGTTTGTATTTGGCTTATCCTGATCAGGATTATGTATCAAAAATTTTTGCGCAATTTGATGGTTCTGAATTTGATATCGTTGTGATCACCGATGGAGAGAGTGTGTTGGGTATCGGTGATCAAGGTATCGGTGGAATGGAAATTTGTTTAGCCAAATTGATGGTGTATGTTGCCTGCGGAGGTGTGATTCCCTATCGAATTTTGCCGATTCAGATCGATGTTGGTACCAATAATGCAAAATTGTTGAATGATCCTTTGTATTTGGGTTGGAGACATAAGCGTGTTGTCGGCGAATCGTATGATGCTTTTATTGCGCAGATTGTTTCCTGTATTCATGCAACTTGGCCGAGCGCTTATTTACATTGGGAGGATTTTGGTCGTGATAATGCGCGGCGCAATTTACAGCGTTATCGCGATCGTTTATGCAGTTTTAATGATGATATGCAAGGTACGGGTTCTGTTACGTTGGCAGCGCTTTTGACCGCTGTGCGTTTAACAAATAGTCAGTTGACACAGCAGCGTGTTGTTATTTTTGGCGCCGGTACGGCCGGTACGGGTATTGCAGATCAAATATGTCGCGGGATGATGAAAGCGGGCGCGTCACAACAACAAGCGTTGGATGCGATTTGGCTGGTAGATCGTCAGGGCTTGTTAATGCACGATAGCGTTAATCTGATGGATTTTCAGAAGCCGTATTGCAAGTCTTGGTCGCTATCTGCTGTGGATTTAGAAACGGTTGTTTATCAGATTAAACCTACTATTTTAATTGGATGTTCAAGTGTCTCTGGTGCTTTCACGCGTTCCATTATAGAAACGATGGCTTTTCATGTAACGCGACCTATTATTTTTCCCTTATCAAATCCTACCGAAAAAATAGAAGCTTCACCGGCTGATTTATTGCATTGGACGAAGGGTCGTGCCTTGATCGCAACCGGTAGTCCATTTCAGCCAGTTTTATTTCAGGGCCACAGTATTTCCATCGCACAATGTAATAATGCTTTAATTTATCCGGGCATCGGGTTAGGCGTGATTGTAGCGAAAGCGCGTCGTTTGAGTGATGATATGTTGTTTGAAGCCTGTTTAACTTTGAGTCGTTGCGCAGAATCAGATTTAGTTTTGTTGCCAAATTTTGATCGTATTCATGCGATTAGTAAACGCATTGCTTTGGCAGTGGCGGAGCAAGCAGCCCATGAAAAATTGGCGGGTGTGCCGGATGCAACTGATTTTTCTGCAGCGATCGATCAGTATTTTTGGCTGCCGGAGTATTATCCTCTTTTATTAGAAACGGAGTAGATAGATTCTTGAATGATTGACTCTCAA
This sequence comes from Gammaproteobacteria bacterium, assembly GCA_013289115.1. Classification (GTDB taxonomy): domain Bacteria; phylum Pseudomonadota; class Gammaproteobacteria; order Diplorickettsiales; family Diplorickettsiaceae; genus JABDAQ01. Next base: position 6,503 of record JABDAQ010000005.1, on the reverse strand, counting down.
AAGTATGATATTGCCATAGTCGGTGCGGGCATCGTTGGCTTGACGTTTGCTTGCTGTTTTAAAAACAGTCGTTTGCGTTTAGCTGTTGTCGATAAAACCTTTGAGCCTAAAGCGGTTCAGGCGCGTGTGAGTGCGATCACGGCTGTATCGCAGCAAAGCTTAGAACGTTTAGGTGCTTGGTCTCGAATCGAAGCAGTACATCAAGGTCGGTTTTGTAGTATGCGTATTTTCGATCATATTGCGAATGCGCCTATTCAATTTAATGATAATAGTTTGGGCCAACCGCATTTGGGAACGATTGTTGCGAATCATATACTGCAGCACGCCCTAATACAGCAAGCGCGTTCCTGTTCTAATATTGATTTTATCGCGCCTGTGCAATGCGTAGCATTTCATAGAATAAATGCAATGTATCATCAGCTTCAGTTTCTTGATCACAGTGCGATCGACACACAACTTTTAATAGGTGCTGATGGTGCGCATTCTTTTGTGCGTCGCCACGCAGGTATTCAAGAAACTTACCTGCAGTATCCGCAGTCCTCGCTTATCACGACGGTTACCGCGAGTAGACCGCATCGTATGATTGCGCATCAATTTTTTTTAAAGACTGGCCCGTTGGCATTTTTGCCTTTATATGAATCAAATTGTTACGCGTTGGTATGGTCAACTTTACCGCAGCAGGCTTTAGTTTTGCAGACTTTATCTGTCGCTGAATTCTGTAAAATGCTGACAGAGACTACGAAGGGTTGTTTAGGTCAAATAACACAGGCTGATGCTTGCAGCGTAGTTCCAACGATCGCGATGCGGCATAGTTATTGTTATGTACAAGATCATCTGGCCTTGTTGGGGGATGCGGCACATACCATGCATCCTTTAGCAGGTCAGGGTGCTAATTTAGGCATTGCGGATGCTTTATGTTTGGCAGACGTGATCCAAACGGCTGAAAAAAAACAGCGTTCTATTGCTGCATTATATACGTTGCAGCGCTATGAACGTCAGAGACGGCTGACGAATGCCTCTATGTTGCGAGCAGTTGATTTCCTGTATCAACTGTTTACAAGCGAGCGAACTATTTTACAAAAAACACGTGGCTTTTGTTTGAATTTTTTGGATCGAAATACATTTTTAAAAAAATGTTTAAGCTATTATGCCGGCGGTGTTGTTTAACGTTGAGAATTGAAATCATGTTGCCTACTCGATTAAAAATGCCGATTGGCCAAAGTGACTTTGGCCTTTTAATCCGAAAGAACTATTACTTTGTGGATAAAAGTCTTTTTATTCAAGAAATACTTGAGGATTCTTCTGACATTATTCTCATCACGCGCCCGCGTCGGTTTGGGAAGACCTTAAATCTGTCGATGCTGCGGTATTATTTTGCTAAAGAAATCGAGGGTGAAGCGACAGCAAACTTATTTGAAGGCCTAAAGATTAAAGAAAAAGGGTTATTAAAATGCTATTGGATCAACACAAGTGGGAATGATTTGGCAAAAGACTGTCTCTATCGTTCAGGACTGATTGTTAAAGAGCCGTTTGGCAATGAAGAAGTCATTTTCAGTCTGCTTTTAATAAGGGGTTATTTCAAAGTGATTGAGGTCACCCCCGCGGGAGAGGCGGAAGAGAATTTTGCCGGCGATACCTACTGTCGGATTGCCATTCCGAATCGAGAAAGTGGTTATGGGCGGTATGATTATTTCATTTTATCGAAAGATGTCGTTCGGCCTTCCCTTAAAGTGGCATGAAGTTAGGTTTATAAAATGAAAAAAATAAACGTATTTTTATTCGATATAGATGATTGCTTGTATGGAGCGCTTGATCAACTGAAAGTACTGTTGTTTAAAAAAGCCTTAGAGCGCTACGATCAGGCAGCAGACGATTACACTGATATGATTGAGATGCTTTCAGAATTGTCCGATCGAGCAGCAGCAAAAGACTTTTTCATAAAAAAAACAGACAATTGTTTTAAAAAAATTACTTACGATCGCTTAGAGTGTTTAATTAACAGCGTATACGAAGAATGGGATAAGCAAGCAGAAATAAATGGGCCGATGAATGCTACGCTTTTAACGGAGCAAATTTCTATTTTATGCGAATGGATTATTCAAAGTCATCCAGAATTGCTAGAAAATATTTTAATAAAAGCGCATGAATGCGATCAATGTATTGTTGGATATTTTACACACCGAGAAACTATTGAAGTTGAAAATAATAATATGATTGATAACCGCTTACCGTCTGGCACGCTTCTGCTTAAGATAATAAAAGCGTATATCGATGCAAAAAAAGATCCATCAAAAAAATTAGAGGTGCAAGCGAATCATTTTTTGCCCACAGATATTTCAACGAAAAAAAATAATTTTTTAAAGTTCAATGGTTCTAAGGCAGCATTTAATCCGGGTCAGGCCCACAAAAAAATATGGGAAAATTTAATTCATTTATTTAAACATAAAGTGTCTGAAAATTTATATGATGATTTTATTCTTGAGGATCATAAAATTCTATATCTTTTTGCACAGGCGCATTACATCGCGTCACAGTATAAGGAAGAAGATGAAATACATATTTACGTGTATGAAGATCATCAGTCTTACCTTGATTCAATTGCTTTATGTTTTAATGGAGGAGGAGAAGTTGATACTAACAATAAGGAATATCTTCCATCAAATGTTACCATTGATCTTATGGAATATAGTTATAAGGAGAATCATTCACATGTAGAGAAAGTGAACAATCTTTACGCTAGTATTCAGGGTGCTGGCAAAAAAAACTCCAATTGGTTAGCGATGTATTATCGAATGGATGACTGTTGCACTAAATTTAGAAATTCTTGGTGGACTTTTATAGTCTGGAATCAAGTATTTAATGAAACCCTGGATAAACCAAAAATTTTTGATGTAAATGAAGAGCACGCTTTTGGGCCATATTTAGATCATTTGGATGCTTTAATAAATTCATCCATAAAAAAATTAGTCGATTTGCCAATGAGATCAAAAATATCAGCGTATTCATCACTTTTTGATGACGCGATGTTATCAGAAGAAAAATGCGAGAGTAATAAGTTAAAAACTAAAACTATCTGATATTTTTCTTTAAATCGCGGTAAAAATTTTCATGTGCACCTAGCGCTAGCAATAGTCTTTCTTGAAGGTTCCATTCATAAGCTAACAGTAATTCTTGATTATGAATTTTAAATTTATATACATACACACCGGCTAAATCGCCTTTTTTTTCTTGTCCTAATTTTGGGTTTTGTATAATTTTACAGATAGCTGCATTGATCTTTATTTTTTCCTGTAGATGAAATTTTTTATAAGCTCTTTTAAAAACTGGCATTTGCTTGACGTTTATTTTAATCACCTTTTTCTTCTTCATTAAATTCAAAAGGCTCTGCCAATGATCGATCTTGCTGTTTTGAAATAAGCAAATTATTTAAAAATTCAATTGGCAAATCTGGATTATCTAAAGCACATTTTCCTAGCCTTGCCCAATATTCAATTTGACTTGGAATAGAACGACACTCAGAACGAGCTACCTTCTTCGCTGCATTGTAGACAGTTTCATCAATTCGAATAGGAATGCCCATAAACTACCTATAAAAGCTTTAATTTGCCACTTTTGCAGTTTAATCTAGGCAGCTATTACTTGCAAAGAAAAATTTATAAGATTGATTTCAGATTAACCAAAATATTTATCGTGCACTAACACTGTTTTTACGACCGGATTAAGAACCGTATAAAATTCTTCCTGGTTTTTATAAACTAAATCATTAATAGTTTCATGATAGTTTCTTCGTGTGTCTTTCCGTCAGGCCGAAGCTTAATTTTCTGACCAAAAGCTGACGGAAAGTTTGTTTATGACGCAAGCTGCGTCACGCAAGCTGCGTCACGCTTTGAGATCAAAACAGTAGCAGAGGCAGCTATGCCTTCGTTGCGACCCACGAAGCTTAAGCCATTCATGCTGCTGGCTTTGACGCTAATTTTTTCCTGTTCGATCGTGATATCTTCAGCTAAATTTTCACACATGCGTTTGCGATACGGCATTATCTTTGGTTCATGAGCCATGATTGTAATGTCTACATTATGTACCCAGTATTTTTTTTCTTCGAGCAGCGTGACAATTTTTCTCAATAACATGCGGCTATTCGCATTTCGCCAGATCGTATCTGTCTCTGGAAAATAATAACCGAGATCGCCTAAAGCAGCGGCACCTAATAAAGCATCCATCAGCGCATGTATGACAACATCACCGTCTGAGTGTGCATGTAACCCGAGTGGATGTTTCAAATGAACTCCGCCTAAAATCAAAGGCTTATTTGCTATAAATGCATGCGCATCAAAACCATGTCCAATACGTAAGGTAGTAATATCCATAGATAGTCCTCCAATGCTATGATTAATTGATTCAAATTTTAAACAAAGTATCTTTATGAATGAAACAAATCATTTCGTTTTGACGAATCAATTTTTAGTTGCTATGCCAGCGTTGACCGATCCGTATTTTAGTCGTGCTGTTATTTATGTATGCGAACATGATGAGAAAGGCGTCATTGGTATTATGATCAATCAGCCTTTACGTGTTAATTTGTCTGAGTTATTACTGCAAATGGGTATGACCATTGATGATGAGCAACTCCAGAACACATCGGTATTATGCGGTGGACCGATTCATCCAGAGCGTGGTTTTGTCTTACATACACCGAATGGCAAATGGAATTCAAGTTTAGATATGAGTAGCAAATTGACTATTACTACTTCAAAAGATATTTTGCGCGCGATCGCCACTAAAGAGGGTCCAGAACAGTTTGTGTTCGCCTTGGGTTATGCAAACTGGAGTCATGGACAGATCGAACAAGAAATACGGAATAATTTTTGGCTAACCTGTCCTGCTAATTCACATATTTTATTTAATGTACCTTGTGATCAACGTTGGCATACCACGCTTTATTTATCAGGGATTGATGCAGATAAATTATCGTGTTACAGCGGTCATGCCTAAATTAGAAATTGTTCTTGGTTTTGATTTTGGTCTTAGATATATTGGCGTGGCTTTGGGCCAAGTAAAAACGCGCACGGCTCAGGCGTTAACCACTGTGTTAGCGCGCCAAGGAACACCCGATTGGCAACAGATTGATGCATTATTTAAACTGTGGCAACCGGATGCCTTAGTTTTAGGTATTCCTGTCAATATGGATGACAGTGAACAAGTAATCACACGAGCAGCTAAACAATTTTCTATGCAATTGACACAACGTTTGAATCGACCGATTTATTGGGTAGACGAGCGTTTGTCAACGGTTGAGGCGAGTGCGCGTTTGTTTGCTTTGGGAGGCGCTAAGGCCTTGCGTAAAAAATCGATCAACAGTGTGGCAGCACGCTTGATCGTCGAAACTTGGCTGTATAGTTTACCCGAATTTTGACAAGGATCACTGTGATTCGTTCTACCTTTATTACTTCGAGCATGACGATGATTTCGCGCGTTTTGGGGTTTGTGCGTGATCTCATTGTGGCGCAGATCTTTGGTGCAACCGGCGCGGTGGATGCTTTTTATATTGCGTTTAAAATTCCAAATTTTATGCGCAATTTATTTGCTGAAGGATCTTTTTCTTATGCTTTTGTACCGACCTTAGTAGAAAAGCAGCAGCATAGTTCGCAGTCAGAAACACAAACTTTTATTCAGAATACCTTAGGTGTATTGATACTATGTTTAATGCTAGTAACCGTTCTGGGGATTTTGTTAGCACCTTGGTTGATTCATTTATTCGCGCCCGGTTTGGAGCCATATCGTTTTCATTTAGCCGCTAAAATGCTACGTATTACCTTTCCTTATTTACTCTTGATCGCGTTAACCGCGTTTGCGAGCGGTATTTTGAATAGCTGTGGATTATTTTGGGTGCCTGCGTTTACGCCTGCTTTGCTGAATCTTTGTTTGATCAGCACCGCATTTGGTGTGACACATTATTTTTCTGTACCGATTGAAGCACAAGCATGGGGTGTATTATTAGCAGGGTTTGTTCAGTTAGGATTCCAACTCCTATTTTTAAAACGCTTCGGGTTTTTATTAAGACCAAAATTTAATTATCGCGATGTGGGCGTTCAAAAAATTTTAAAGTTGATGCTACCCGCTTTGTTGGGTGCTTCAGTAACGCAGATTAGTTTATTACTCAACAGCATCTTCGCTTCTTTTTTAGCGGTAGGCAGCGTGAGTTGGTTGTATTATTCTGAGCGTCTCACGTATTTTCCTTTGGGTGTTTTTTCGGTTGCTTTGGCTACTGTAATTTTGCCTGCTTTATCACGCGAACATACTGTCCGTTCGCCTGAAACTTTCTCGAATACGTTGCATTGGGGATTGCGTTGTAATTTGCTCATTGCAATACCGGCAACCTTAACCTTACTCTGTTTATCAGGCCCTTTGGTTGCCAGTTTATTTTACTATGGAAAATTCACACAACACGATGTTGTGATGACACAATACAGTGTTTGTGCTTATGCGCTTGGGTTGCCTGCCTT
>JABDAQ010000004.1 GCA_013289115.1 Gammaproteobacteria bacterium | reverse complement strand
ATTTACCGAAGAGGAAGTGCAAAAACTCTTAGAGCAAGCCGGTTTACGGGATCAATCCTTAGCGATTCGTCATTGGTACAACGGCTATCAAATAGGCCAACACATAATTTACAATCCCTGGTCGCTGTTAAGCTGTGTTAAAAACGAAGGGTTATTGAAACGGTATTGGCTCAACACCAGTGATAACGGCTTAGTGAAAGACTGTTTGTATCGTTCAGGATTAATTCACCAAGAAGTATTTGAAAGTCTCTTACAAGGAAAAACGATTGACTGCTCTATTGATGAAAACATTGTGTTTCCCGACCTCAAGTATCCAAGGAACGATCATTCCATTATCTTGAGCTTTTTGTTAATGGCGGGTTACTTCAAGGTGGTCTCGGTAGACTATACACGTCGAGGCACGCAATGTCAGCTGGCTATACCCAACATTGAAATCGAGGGTTTGTATGCTGACCTGATCGAAGATTGGTTGGTACAAGGGCAACAACAGATCACTCTCAATGAATTTTTAGGCCAATTGCTGCGGGGTGACATCCAAGCCTTTGAAGCATCCTTTCGATTTTTATTAGAGAACACGATCAGCGTCCATGATTTAAGTAAAGAACCTGAGGCGTTTTACCATGGGTTCATGATAGGGCTGACTGCACATATTCAATTTCATCCGAATTATCTTTTGAAATCGAATCGAGAAAGTGGTTCGGGCCGGTATGATTATTTGATCTTATCGAAGGATCCAAACAAACCTACCCTGTTAATGGAATTCAAACGTATGCGTTCGAATAAAACGCAATCATTGTCTGAAGTCAATGATCTGTTAGAAAAAACAGCGCATGAGGCATTAGCACAGATTGAAAATAAAATGTATTATCAAGAGGCAAAACAACAGGGCAGTCAATCTATTTCACTGATCGCCTTAGCATTCTGTGGTAAACACTTTAAACTCATTCATAGCATTCATTAGTGATTGGATACTCCTATGAAAAATACTGAAGTCAGGAAGAAATGCGCGATTAAATCTAATAGAAAAACCATTTACTCTACTGACTCTTTAATTCGACACGCTCAGTTACAGTACGCGGCAGAGAATCGTGAATATAATTTTCTAAAGGCTTGAAATGCGCGATCAGGAAAGAATGGCGCCAATACGGTTGTTGAACTATTGGCGTAAAGCGCGCTAGCATCAGCAGAACGGCTATAACCAAAACACCGCGTGCTGCTCCAAATACAATACCTAATACCCGATCCAAACCACGCAAACCCGCTTTATCAAGAAGACGGCATAAAAGATAGTTGATGAAAGTTCCTAAAACAAAAACGCTGATAAATATAATCAAAAAACTAAGTATCGAACGTGCAGAGTTACTATGAATCACAGATTCTAAAATCTTGCTTAAATTTTTATAGAAATAAAAACTTAAAAAGAAAGAAACTATCCAAACCGTTAATGAACATACTTCGCGTATAAATCCGCGAAAAATACTGATCACCACTGAAAATAAAACGACACCTAAAATCGCATAATCTAACCCATTAAATGGCAGCATAATTAACTCGCAGACAACAGTGAGCGCAATTGCGTCAATGTAAAAACAGCATCAACCTGATAACCCGATTGGAGTAAACGCTCTTTCCCTCCTTGCTCACGATCAACGAACACTAAAATTTTGCGAACAAGCAAACCAGCTGTTTCTAAATGTGTAATTACATCGAGCACACTACTGGCCGTAGTAATAACATCTTCAATCAATACACAGGTTTGTCCCGCCTGAAATATTCCTTCTATCTGTTGTTGTGTCCCATAATCTTTACGCTGTTTACGGAAAAGAAGCATCGGTAAATCATGGAGTACTGTCAAACAACTTGCAATCGGTAGACCCGAATAAGGAACACCGCAAATAAGCTCCGGCGGTTCTGATTCAATCAACTTCCATAAAGCATCTGCAACTTCACGCAGCAAAGATGGCAATGATACGATGGGCCGTAAATCAATATAAATTGAAGATGTTTTGCCACTTTTTAAAGTAAACTGACCTTGCTTGATGAGATCAAATTGCTGTAATTTTTGAACCAGTTGTTTTTTAAGCTGCATACATTGATTAAGACACAACGATCTCTTGTTCAAGTTCTTCTTTAACACGTACTAAACCTGCTAAACATTCATTTGCATTTAAACGAATTAAGCGAACACCTTGAGAATGACGACCTGCAATGCGAATTTCGTTAGAGCGAATACGAACTAAATTTGCTTTATCACTGATCAGCATGACTTCATCCGTAGCTGCGATCTGCACTGCAGCAATGACTTTACCATTGCGCTCGCTGGTTTTGATCGCAACAACACCCTGACCTCCACGCCCTGTAACGCGGTGCTCATTCATAGGTGTACGTTTGCCAAAACCATTTTCAGTCGCTGTTAAAACATACGACTGATCATCCGCAATCATTAAAGAAATCACGGTTTGTTCTGCTTTTAATTTAACGCCACGTACACCACTTGCCGTACGTCCCATGCTACGCACCATTTTCTCATGAAAGCGAATCGCCTTTCCAGCATCCGTCAGCAATAATATATCTTTCTGACCATCCGTTAAAGCTACACCGATTAAACGATCGCCCTCGCGTAAATTGATCGCAATAATGCCATCACTACGCGGATGTGAAAAATGCGTTAAATTTGTCTTCTTCACAATACCCTGTAAGCTTGCCATAAAAATAAAGCGATCATCTCGGTATTCAGTCACTGGCAAAATGGCATTGATTTTTTCTTGAGAGCGCAAAGGAAGAAGATTAATAATCGGCTTACCACGAGAAACACGACTTCCTTGCGGCAATTGATACACTTTTAACCAATACGCCTTACCCAAGCTGGAAAAACACAGTAAGGTCGCGTGCGTATTGGCAACTAATAGATGCTCGATGAAATCCTCTTCTTTAATCGAACTGGATGATTTGCCTTTACCACCACGACGCTGCGCCTGATAAGCACTTAAGTTTTGAATCTTAGCATAACCATCATGCGACAAAGTAACGACAACTTCTTCGGATGGAATAAGATCTTCAGATTGAATATCCGCAGCATCATTGACGATCTCAGTACGGCGCGCATCAGAAAATTCTTCTTTAATCTCGATTAACTCATCCTGAATCACTTGTTTAAGCCGTTCAGGATTAGTCAGAATTTCAACTAAATAGTTGATTTGAGCGATCTGAGCACGGTAATCATTTAAGATCTTGTCTTGTTCCAAATTAGTAAGGCGATGTAAACGCAAATCTAAAATAGCTTGCGCTTGTTCCAACGATAAATGATACCCCTGTTGGTCAACCGCTGAAACAGTATTATCTAAAAATGCCTGAATCTGCTGCGCATCCTGTAACATCTCTGCAACCATACCTAAAGGCCAAGTCTGCGCTAATAATTGTTCCTTCGCCGTTTGTGGATCTTTGGCTGCTTTGATCACAGCAATCATTGCATCGATATTTGCCAAAGCGATCCCTAAACCTTCTAAGATATGAGCACGTTCTTTTGCTTTGCGTAATTCAAACTGTGTACGCCGTGTTACTACTTCACGACGATGACATAAAAATTCCTCCAGTTGTTGTTTAAGATTTAATACTTGAGGACGACCGTTAACGAGCGCCACCATATTAAAACCAAACGTTACCTGTAATGAAGTTTGTGAAAATAAATTGTTTAAAACAACATCGATCAATTCACCACGACGTACTTCAATGACAATGCGCATACCCTCTTTATCAGATTCGTCACGTAGCGCGGTAATACCTTCAATTTGTTTATTTTTAGCAAGCTCTGCGATCTTTTCAATCAAACGCGCTTTATTCACTTGATACGGTAATTCATTAACAATAATGCTTTGCTTATGCGTTTTCTCATCGACTTCAATAAAAGTACGCGCACGTACAAAAATACGACCACGCCCTGTCTGATAACCTTGTACGATGCCTGCGCGTCCACAGATCAATCCTGCTGTAGGAAAATCAGGCCCTGGAATGTACTGAATCAGTTCATCCACGCTTAATTCAGGCTGTTCCAATAAAGCAAGACAAGCACTAATTACTTCAGATATATTATGAGGTGGAATATTCGTAGCCATACCGACTGCGATACCCGATGAACCATTGATCAGCAAATTTGGAATACGCGTCGGTAAAACAGAAGGGGCTCGCTCAGTACCGTCATAATTAGGCACAAAATCTACAGTATCTTTATCTAAATCAGCTAACAAAGTATGTGCCAATTTAGACATACGAATCTCGGTATAGCGCATAGCCGCTGGAGAATCTCCATCGACAGAACCGAAATTGCCTTGCCCATCGATCAGCAAATAACGCATAGAAAAATCTTGCGCCATACGAACAATCGTATCGTAGATAGCGATCTCGCCATGCGGATGATATTTACCAATCACATCGCCTACGACACGAGCTGATTTTTTATGAGGTTTATTCCAATCATTGCCTAATTCATGCATGGCATAGAGAACACGCCGATGTACAGGCTTAAAACCATCGCGTACCTCTGGCAAGGAACGACCTACGATGACACTCATCGCGTAATCTAAATAGGATTGCTTAAGTTCAGATTCAATAGGAACGAGAACGATGGCATCTGTCATAAAATTGATCGAGTAGAAATAGAAAATAGGCAAGAAGCGCCATCATACTACGAAGTTGAAGTAAGTATGCAAAGTTTCACGCGACTGCCTGAAGATATTGCCGCGTGAGACTTTCAAGCAATAAATTAATTTATTGCTATTGCGCTGTGCCCGATGATGGTTGACTACCTGTACTATCTGTCGAGCCAGCAGTATTGCCTGTGTCAGCAGTTGCATTGTCCGTGTTAGCACTACTGCTTTCTGCGCTAGGAGAAGGAGAAATAGTAGGAGGAGAAACGGACATACCCTCGTCGGTAGCAGATGATGAATTATTGTCCAAGGTATTAGAAGGTTGTACTTGTTGTGGCTGACTTGACTGATTGACAGAAGCAGAATCATTTGAGCCAACGGAACTTTCAGTACTATTGGCAGGAGCATTACCTTGGGTTGTCGCACCCGAAGAAGAATTATTCAAGTCACTTGTACCATTACTCGTTGCACCGCTTATAGGTGACTCTGAACTTCCAGACACAGCGGATGTACTGTTCATCGATGCAGGAGCCGATGTAGAACTTTCTGAGTTAACCGGCGCTTGTGCCGTACCCGCTGAAGTCGCCGCTTGATTTGACTCAAGTGCTTGACCTGTTGAGGTGCTTGACTGCTCCCCAGAAGAAGAAGACAAAGTAGGCTGTTGCAACTGTTCCTGACCCGTGGAATTAGCCATGGATTGTTCAGTAGTTCCTTGCTCATCTGATTTCTGACCACAACCTGCTAACGCTGTGACAAGAACCATGGAAACAAACAATTTTTTATACATAAAACGCGACTCCTCTCTCAATCTAATGGCTAAATAAAAGAAACAAACTCCGAAAATTAAGTCTTTAAGGATAGCAAATTTCCTTCTAGAAACAAATGCTTACTGCAAACTTTTACTGACACGTTCAAACAGATCTTTTGACAAAGCCTGCGTTAACAAATTCTGTAATTGTATCTGCATCAATTTCGATCGAGTCGCATCGTAACGCTTCCAACGGGTCAATGGCAACAACAATTGCGCAGCCAATTGTGGGTTTATCTGATCGATCAGTAAAATCTGCTCCGTAAGAAACTGATAGCTCGCGCCATCCAAACGATGAAAGTACTGAGGATTTTGACAACAGAAAGAAGCAAGTACAGCGCGCACTCGATTTGGATTTTTGATATCGTAATCAGGATGCTGTACTAACGCTTGAACAGAACGCAACACGTCAGGGTGTTTTGCGCAGGTTTGTACCCGAAACCATTTATCGATAATCAAAGAATGCCCTTGTGCTCTTTGATAAAAATCATCTAAAAAAACGTTTGCTGCCGGATGCACATTCTGAACCAACGCCATGAGTGCAGCCAAACGATCCGTCATATTATCGGCTTCCCAATACTGCTGCACACCTAATTGCTGCCTCTGTATCTCTTTAAGTTGCATCAAATAATGCAAACAGATCCCACGCAAACGGCGTCCTGCAGAAGCGATCGCCGAATGTTGATAGGGTTCCGTCGGTTTCAACGCAAGGTATTGCTGTAACAATTCATCCGATAATCGTTCAGCAATCAAATTTAACCAAACCTGTAGCGTCATCGCGATGCCATCGACATCAATACAAGCCATTTGTTCACTCAAATAAGCTTCGCTAGGCAAAGAGATAAGTTCAGCAATCAAACCTTTGTCTGTTCTCTGATCCATTAATAGATCGCGATACAAGGCGATCAAACGATCATACTGAGGCGATAACTGACCTGAAACCACTTGCTCCAACAATAAAGTAACTGCAAAACGTTGACTGGCCTCCCATCGATTAAAATCATCGCTATCGTAACGCGCAAGTAAAATAAGATCAGCACTGTCATACTGTATCGACAATTTAACCGGTGCTGAAAATCCACGCAGCAACGAAGGAATGGGGCGTTCTGTTAGATGTAAAAATTCAAACGTCTGTGTTTGTTTTGTTAATTCTAAAACAGATTCCATCGCCGGCATGGCATGGGCTAAATGCAGTGTAAGCGCTTCTCCTTTTTCATTGAGCAATCCTATTTTAATCGGAATCGGCAATGGCTTTTTATCTACTCGATCGAGTGTAGGTGTGTAGCTTTGCTGCAAGGTGAGTAAAAAAACAGCGCGTATCGGATCATACTGATAATCAACAGTCAACAACGGTGTGCCTGCTTGTTGATACCAAAGCCGAAATTGTTTAAGATCAACCGTATTCGCTTTTTCAAAAGAAACAATAAAATCCTCTACCGTAACCGCTTGGCCATCGTATTTTGAAAAATAATAATCCATACCGCGGTGAAACTTGTCCAAGCCGAGCAATAATTTCAGCATACGAACTAACTCCGCACCCTTTTCATACACGGTTAAAGTATAAAAATTATTGATCTCGATGTAAGATTGCGGTTGTACTGGATGTGCCAAAGGTCCTGCATCTTCGCTAAATTGCGCGCTACGTAAACGTTTGACCTGCGCAATGCGTGGCACGATCGATGCATAGGTATCAGTCATAAATTCCTGCTCACGAAATACGGTCAAACCTTCTTTTAAGCTGAGCTGAAACCAATCACGACAGGTAATGCGATTGCCCGTCCAATTATGAAAATATTCATGCGCAACCACAGAGCTTACAGATTCATAATCGGCATCGGTGGCAATCTGTGGATCAGCTAAAATGCATTGCTCATTGAAAATAGCCAAACCCTTATTTTCCATAGCGCCCATATTAAAATCAGCGATCACAACCATGTGATAACATGCCAGATCATAAATGCGCCCATAGGTTTTCTCATCCCAGATCATGGCCTGTTTTAAAGCATCCATCGCATAATGACATTGTTCTCGTCGTCCTCTTTCAGAAAAAATATATAATTGAACCGACCTTTGCGATTGTAATAATTGATCAGCAAGGCAGTCTAAATCCCCCGCCACTAAAGCAAACAAGTAACTTGGTTTTTTAAAAGGATCCTGCCAATGTACGCAATGACGTCCTTGATCTAAATCACGCCGTTCGATCAAATTACCATTCGATAGTAATACAGGATAACGTTGTTTATCAGCGATCAAGCGTGTGCTATAACAAGATAAAACATCGGGTCGATCTAAAAAATACGTAATACAACGAAATCCTTCTGCCTCGCATTGCGTCGTCAAGATTCCTCGCGATAAATACAATCCTGATAAACGTGTATTTGTTTTCGGATTTATTTGCGTACACACCGATAAATGCACACGATCACCGATAGCGGGAATAATTAATTGCTCCGAATCGACATAATAATCGCTGCATGATAATAAACAGCCATCACGCGTAATACTGATGAGATCTAAATAACGTCCATCCAGAACAAGATCAGAGGATGGATCAGATGACAAAGGATTGCGTTGCAGTTCAAACTGAGCCTGTACCTTTGTGCTGGTTTCATGCAGATCGAAGGTTAAATTAATGGTTGGAATCAAAAAATTAGGCGATTTGTAATCAGATAAATAATGTTTTTTAAGAGTGCTCATCGTTCTATTACTTCTTCAGGTCGTACAATTAATTCCAAAGCGCGAAATTGATCAACCATCGTTGTATCGTGCGGAATTGGCAAAGGAGACGCCTGATAAACCGCTTGTTGCGCTGAACGATCCAATAATGCGTTGTGACTGCTATGTATAATTTCTACCGATAAAACAGTGCCATCCGCCGCCAAATGTATACCTAAAGTCGCTGCTAATTTTTTATCCACATTGGGCGGAATGATCCATTGCTGCGCGATCGCTTGCACAATACGATCACGATAACGTGCTAATAATGCTTGTTCTTGTGCCGACAGCGGCGATGCCTTACTCAATTGTTCTTTTAATAAATGACGCACGTCCGCTTGTGCCAATTTCAATGAATGTTGAGTATCTTGCCGATGCTTATGTAAAGTCATCCCTCTTTTAGCAGTTTGCATTTTAACAAGTTTTTTTGCTTTGTTCAGCACAGTTTTTTTATGCAGCATTACTTTTTTTTTATGGATTGGCTTTAATACAGGAAGTTTGCGTTCAGCGATCGGTTGTTGTGGTTCCGGTTTCGGCAAAGAAGTGTGCGTCATCGCCGGCGTACTCGCCAAAACCAAAGGTACCGTGATTGGCTGTTCGGGCGCAATTGTATGTTTATACGAAGTCAGGTGTATAACAAGTATCAAGCCCAGCAGAATATGGAGGATAATGGCAAAGATTAAGGCAAATATAAATCCTTCTCGTACTCGTACAAACCGCTGACTCGAAGAAATTGATAGCATTAAATAACCGCTCAAAGAGAAACAACGCTTTCTGAATCACGACTTAGAGTATGTGTTCAATGATTTTTTCACAAGGATTGCATGAATATAACCTGAAGCAATGTATTGTTTAACCCGCCGACTTGGAAAATGTGTTACATCGATGATGTTGTTTGATCCAAGATCATGGCGTGTGGCATTGACTAAATACGTTAAGATATATTTCTGTTGATACAGATTCTTTTTTAATCCATAGTCTAAATTACTGTCTGGATCAGTCAGAGCGACAATTAAATCTGGGTTTTTAGATAAAACATATTTAGCGTC
Source organism: Gammaproteobacteria bacterium (assembly GCA_013289115.1). GTDB lineage: Bacteria > Pseudomonadota > Gammaproteobacteria > Diplorickettsiales > Diplorickettsiaceae > JABDAQ01. Next base: position 36,585 of record JABDAQ010000004.1, on the reverse strand, counting down.
ATATTTAATGTGTCCAGGACAAAAATATCCTGCAGTATGAGCTGGCATTTTAGCGATAACTTTGTCATTTAATCCGAGCATATCCAGCGTAATAAGTTGAGAAAAATAGGGTATTTTTCCTGCTGCATCGACTGCTAAGTATGCATGCGGATAATTTTTTTTTAGAAATTTGCCTGTTGCAATCAAACAATCGTATTTAGGGTATTGATATTTAAATCGGCTATCAAAGGGTACGATAATCCATTGCGTCAGCATAATTGCGAGAAAAAATAATAAACTGATTGGCTTTCCGTAATCAGTGACAGGTAGCTTGTTCATTAAGATGTAAATACCCATAGGCATGAGCACTATCATAAATCGCTCATGGTAAATATCACCGCCAATGCAACTTAAATATCCTATCCATAACAGGAAAAACAATTCAGAAAAATCGAGGGTTATAAACCGTTTTTTTATTAGATTCTGCAGAAAACTCGCGATCAGAACAAGCAAGGGCAACCATAATCCTGTGCGTACCATTTCTTTCGCTATATAAAACCAACCATAATTAAGTCGTGTTAAAAAAGGGCCAGATATTTTAGCGTAATAAGGATTTCCTATAAAATCTTGGTAATAAAATAGACGCCATGCAGTATATACAGAAGCACATACCAGCAAAAACAGCATAAGTTGCAACGCTGATTTCTTTTTATTTTTTAAAAGCAAATACAAGGCCATACTCAAAGGCAGTATGAAGCCATCAATTCTGGCAAGCAGCGATAAAAGCGAGAGAAGTAAAATTTTTATAAATAATGCATTGTCTTGTGTATTTAGATAGCCTTCTAGCGCGATCCATGCGGCAACCGTGATCGTCAAAATTAAACTTGTTTCTAAACCGGTCGCAGCGTTGACCCAAAGGTAGGGACATAATCCTAATAATGCCGTACCAAATAATGCTTTTCTTTGTCCAAGTGTTTGATTTAAAAATCCATAGAAAAGATAAAGCGTCAATGCTAGAAATAGACTATTTAGCAGCACGCTATAGGGATAAACCCAATTTGCATGAAAGAAAAAAATGGGTGTAATGAACAATGTATAGAGTAAATTTGAATAGCCTTCCACGCGTTCATGAGGGTTGAAGACTAATCCATCGCCATGGAATAAGTTATAAGCATATCGGTACGAGATATAAGCATCATCGCTGCCGACTGCATGCCAACTGGTATAGGCACTTCCAGTCATGGATGATTGACCTAACCATGCCTGCATATAGCTTCCTAAGCAGCTCATCATCATAATCAGGAATACGAGAGTATTAGCTCGCTTGCTGCTTACTTGACACATACATCCCTAACAATAAAAAGCGAGTTCATTACGATATTTTTTTATCAGGCGCCGCTGCGAGCAAATAAATCTTTGCAACGCCCGCTTGCTGCAATAAAGTCATTGCCGTAATCATCGATCCATACGATACTGTTTTATCTCCTTTAATAAATACACAGCGATCAGACGCATCATGCAAATCCAGCGCCAATTGCGACACTAATTGCGCAGAATCCAAACTACGGTTCGGATTCTGCGCTGTATTTAAATAATAATGATTCTGCGCATCCACCGTCAGGATGATCGACTTATTCGCCGCCTGTATTGTCGATGCTTGCGCTTTAGGTAAATTTACGTGAACACCTTGCGATAATAAAGGCGCTGTTATCATAAAAATAACAAGCAGCACCAACATTACATCGATGTAAGGCACAAGATTTAATTCGGTCATCAAGCGCCGAGGTCTCGAAGCGCTAGAACGCATTTGGATCATGAACACGCCTCATCGTGTATCTGACGATATAAAATACGAGAAAATTCTTCCTGAAAGGTATAATAAACGTTTGCTAATACATCCACATGATAACAGTAACGATTATAAAAAATAACGGCCGGAATCGCTGCGAATAATCCCAAAGCGGTTGTTAGCAGCGCTTCTGAAATACCCGGTGCAACGGCCCCGATCGTCATGCCCGTTTGCACAGTAGATAATGCTTGAAACGAGGTCATAATGCCACAGACTGTTCCTAACAAACCAATGTAGGGACTCGTTGAACCAATCGTCGCTAACCAAGGAATATGCTGTTCAACCTGTTCTAACTCTTGCGTATAAGCAATACGCATCGCACGCTGTACCGCTTCCAGCAAAGTGTGCGTAGGCGCATTTTTTCCTTGCATGCGTAACCACTCGGAAAACCCTGATGTAAAAATACGTGCTAATCCTTCCGGTAAAACAGCCGGTTTACGGGTTAAATCATCATACAATTGCTGAAAACTGATACCTGACCAAAACATTGTTTCAAACGTTTGTAACAGTGTGCGTACACGTCGCAAAACAAACCAACGTTGCACGATGATAGCCCAAGATAAAATTGAAGCCAGCAACAACAGCAACATCACCGCTTGTACAACAACACTGGCATGCTCAAAATAGTAAAATAAACCTGTGTCCACTCAAACCTCCGAAGGCAATGTGCGCTGTAAATGCAAATAAGCACGCTTGGTAGCAACACGACCTCTGGGTGTGCGCACAATAAAACCTTGCTGAATTAAATAAGGTTCCAAAACTTCTTCAATCGTATCACTTTCTTCACCGATCGCGCTGGCCAAGCTGTCTAAACCCGCAGGTCCCCCTTCGAAGAGATCGATCAAGGTCGACAAAAATTTACGATCTTGACCATCAAATCCATGTTGATCGACTTCTAATAAATCCAATGCGGCCGCGGCAAGAGAACGTGTGACATGTGCATCCGATTTTACTTGAGCAAAATCGCGCACACGTTTTAGTAAACGATTCGCGATGCGAGGCGTCCCACGCGCACGATGCGCGATCTCTCCAGCCGCATCCAAATCTAAAGTAATCTCCAAAATAGTTGCTGTACGCAAGACTATTTCAGTTAATTCCTGTACAGAGTAAAATTCTAAATGTTGAATGATACCAAACCGATCGCGTAACGGAGAAGTAAGTAAACCGGCACGCGTTGTTGCACCTACTAAAGTAAAAGGCGGAAGATCTAACTTAATGGAACGCGCGGCTGGACCTTCACCGATCATAATATCGAGTTGATAATCTTCTAAAGCCGGATATAAAATTTCTTCTAACATGGGGCTGAGCCGATGAATTTCATCGATAAATAAAACATCCCGCGGTCCCAAGTTTGTCAATAAAGCAGCTAAATCACCGGCGCGTTCCAATACAGGCCCAGAGGTCTGTTTAAATTGCACACCTAACTCGCGTGCAATAATTTGCGCCAAAGTCGTTTTACCGAGACCTGGTGGACCAAAAATTAATACATGATCTAAGGCTTGCATACGTGTGATCGCAGCTTGAATAAAAATTTGAATTTGCGCTCGCACTTTGCTTTGGCCAATATAATCCGACAAAATAAGCGGTCGAATCGTGCGTTCTAATACAACATCAGTAGAACGACTTTGTGGACTAACAACGCGTGTTTCTGTCGTTCGCATTACGTTACACCTTGTGCTTGACTTAAGGCCAATCGAATTAAAACTTCAACCGTATGATTCGGTTGACGCACCGCTTCCACAGCGCGTCTTGCCTGTGCTGGCGTATAACCCAAAGCGATCAACGCACTCACTGCATCACTGTGCACGGTATCCACCTGAGATACGGACGCATGCGTTAACTCAGTCAATTGTGCTAAGCGATCCCGCATTTCGACGATCAAGCGCTGTGCAGTTTTTTTGCCGATACCGGGCAAACGTTCTAACGCTTGACTATTTTGTTGAGTGACGTAATCAATCAGTATTTCGGTACGAATGCTTGATAAAATAACCAAAGCCAACTTAGGACCGATTCCAGTAATTTTGATCAACTCACGAAATAAAGTACGCTCTAAATGTTCACTAAACCCATAAAGATAATGACCGTCCTCACGTACGACAAAATGAGTAAATAATAAAATTTCCTGATTGAGTTCTGGCAAACGATCGAAGGTTTGCATGGACGCCTGTACCTCATACGTCAGAGGACCCGCCTCAATCAAAAGTAAAGGCGCTTGCTTGAGTACTAAAACGCCACGCAATCGACTGATCATCGCCGTCTGCCTCGTCTAAATTTATTTTTCACAAGTAGTTGTGCATCACGCAATAATGGATGGGTTTGAAGATATTGAGCATGGCACAAGGCAATTGCTAAAGCATCCGCTGCATCAGAGGCAGGCGTATCATCCAAGCTTAATAACACACGTACCATTTGCTGTACCTGCTGTTTGCTTGCAGCACCGTAACCTACAACCGATTGTTTGACTTGGCGCGCAGAATATTCAGCTAAAGGAATAACTCCCCCTGTCGCGCCTAGAATTGCCGCACCGCGCGCTTGTCCTAAAGTTAAAGCGGCTGTTGGATTGCGATGAAAAAAAATCTGTTCTACAGCAACCACGATCGGTTGATAGTGTTGAACGATCGACTGTAATTCTTGAGAAATTTTATATAATCGCTGCGCAACCGATCCTGCACCTAAACGAATGCACCCACTGTTTACATACACTTTTTTACTCGATTCAACACGAACTATACCAAAACCCGTTATGCGCGAACCCGGATCGATCCCTAAGATAATACTCATCCTCTTACAGAAATAAAAATACAGTAACACTTGTTCAATTCATCCGATCCATTCATACTATTGCTGCGCTTCAAATAAACTTAAAACAAAAGTGCCACTTAGAATAGATTTATGCAACATTTTTTGCAAACACTCAGCCTGACTTTATTATTGATTTTGCCCTGCTGTGCGTATTCAGTGACTACGCAGACGCACACTCAATCTTACGAATACACTGTCTCAGATAATACTGATCAGAATAATCTAGTAAAAAACCGCCTAGATGAAACAGACGCGATTGTCGTTAATCCATTTGCGATTGCCTTATACAAACCCACCTATATTCTGCCCCTCTACTACACAGGATCGCCGTACAACGATGTTTATCGCGGCAACACGCCCGAGAATGAACCTTTAAAGAAAGGAGAACTTAAATATCAATTCAGCTTCGTTGTACCGGTATGGCAGCACATACTCAATAGCAGAACTACCTTGTATGCGGCCTACACACAATTATCGTATTGGCAAGCTTATAACCATCGTGCCTTTTTTAGAGAAACGGATTATGAACCTGAATTATTTTTATCGAGTCAATTTGATTTGCCTCTATCTAAAAATTGGGAACTCAATGTCATCAATCTTGGCGTAGAGCATCAATCGAATGGATTTGGCGGCCCGCTGGAACGCAGCTGGAACCGCGCGTATGTATCGTTTGTAGCCTCATCTGATCATTGTTTATTTATTATAAGACCGTGGTTTGTTTTTCACGATACCACGTATGAAAGACAAAATCCGGATCTGACACATTACTTAGGTCATGAACAAATCGTTTTTGCGTACAAATACGGCCCACATGTTTTTTCATTAGAAGCGCGCAATCTTATTGAAAGTGCAGGAGCACGCGCTGGCATAACCTTAAGCTGGAGCTTTCCGCTCAATGAACATTTAAAAGGCTATATTCAAGTATTTCATGGCTACGGTCAAAGCTTAATAGAATATAATCAACGCACGACGAGTGTTGGCATTGGGATTGCTTTAAATAATTTTATTTAACTAAGAAGGTCTTAGTCCGGAAGGCCCAGGCTGTTGTAGATCGTATACATTTGCTCGCGCTCTATTCTTCTTCTTGCGCTCTTCGCGCTCTATAACTCTATCGAGTAATTCTATAAGCGAAGGCCCAGAAGAAAAAAGTGCGTTCAATTTATTTTTCAGCTTGCTCTGTTTTTCATTTTTAATCTGTATCTCATTTCTAAATTGTTTTATCTGTTCAAATAATTGCGTAGCAAATATATCTGCTTTATTAAAAGAAGACGCTTGGACATAGCTCTTACAAACTCCGCATACAATTTGTATAAGCTTTTCAACAGATTGATGTTTCCCCTTAAAATTTTTAGAAATCTTTAACAAAGATTGAATTAAATTTTCAAATTGCTGAAAAGCATCCCATTCTTGTTTTATAACTTCTTGTGCTGTTATTTTAGTTAAATCAGCTTGATGACACGCGCGCTCTATTCTTTTCGCCAGAGTTTCAATAATCTGGGAATGTAAAGGAAAAGAAGTATTTGCCTTAATTAAGGGTTTTATTCTTTTTTCGAGCAATAAACGCAACCAATCAAAACGTCTTCCTTTGAAAAAATAATCTGCTGCGCGTATAAAATCAGGTTCCAAGAAAAATTCTGCGTGCTTAAGCAACTCAGGAAAAACGGATATTCTGTTTTTTTCACAAGCGAGCTGAACGAGTGTAAATTCTTTATCTCCAATATGACCGGACGTAGTTAATAATTCTTTATTTAAAAGCTGCAGTAAACTAGTTATATGATCAAGCTTATCGCGATCAATTTCATCAAGAAGAAAATCTAGTAATTCATTCGCAAGATAATCAAACGCAATTACTTGCTTAGTTTTCTCAAAATTCCTTAAGAGAATTTGTGGAAAAAGACGGGCGCTTGACTTTGCAGGTATATCAAAATAAATCTCCAGAGTGATCATTATATTTTCTTTCGTTAAAAATTTATATGCATCCAATTTACTCCAAGCTTCTATGATTTCTTTTAAGTGATTTTGAGGCAAAGTAAACAAAGGATATGAAAATAATAAGGGAATTATAGATTTATCATTCTGTCCTGCCAAAGAAGATAACACTATGTTTACTGTGCGATGTAATTGTACATTCTCAATACTCAGTGCTTTCTCAAATCCAAATAATGCACCTAATACATACTCCCTTAAATAAGACAAATAATCTGGATCGACATCATTAGGCTCGCGCCATAAACTCTGTATAAGCTTGCATTTGAGTTCATTCAGTTTCACGCTTCTCGCTAAACTACTTGAAGCTGAACGAATACCGCTAAAAGGATTTTTATAGCGTGGATCAGGGTCAGGGAATTGTTGTAAATACCTCACGAGATCCGATTTTGTAAAACATTCGGGCAGTTTTTCTAACAAGGCGCGTAAATCGGCAAGCAAGCGTTTAGATACAGGTGCCCATAATTTTAATTGTTCTTCCAAGGTCTCACTTACAACGATCCACTCAAATGCTTTTATCCAACTCAATGGCATGGCAACGCCATCCGTATCAGATTTCTCAACGCACATTTCAGAGTACATTTCTATAAAACGTTTTGCACTGTCCTGTGATATACGATACGTCGCTTCTCCTATACAAGAAGCCGTACGTTCAATTTCTTCAATACTCGGGTTCAGCTTTTTTAACGCGCTGCTCGCTTGCCCATCAATCTCTGCTTCTTGAATATGCTTTGCTTCCTCTCCGTAAATTCTTGCTTCTTCTTTAAGAACTAATTTGCGATTTTCTTTCAAAATAAGATCGCACTGACGACGTATTGTACCTTCCTTACTTTCGTCAGATACATCTGTACGGGAACTTAAATCGCTTGCCTCTAACATCAAACGCATATTTTCTTCGAGTAAATAATCTACAGATTTTTTCTCGATATCTTGACTCAATTCTTCATCTAAACATAATCTTGGCATCATGAACTTTTGTATTATTTCTAAATAAGGCTGTTGCTCATGCTCCTTTAAATAAATACTCGTATGCCTGCGAATAAAAGGAGCTTGCGCTGTCTTGAAAGACGACATAGAATTTTGAGCAATCCTCAAGCGAAGCAACATAATTTGTAAAGTAGCATGTGGTAAATCTAATAAACCGCCTTGATGTAAAAACATAGCTAATAGTTGTTTTAAGTATATGGCTTGAGTGCCTAAGCTAGTTTCCAATAACCCTTTTACGCGTTCTTGTAATTGCAACTCTTCTGATATTTCTGGTGTTTTTTGTAGTGTGCCAAACCAATTTTGCATTAACGTCAGTTCTTCAACATTGGGATGCTTATCACGATATTTTTGAAAATCAGAATGCTCACGAATGATCTCTTGTAAAACCTTGCCGTTAAACGTTATATCAGGTAAAGCTCTTGGCAAATCCTTAGCCACTGCATTTAAAGCGCCGGATAGTTTCATATGTGAAAAAATTTTTTCCTGCATAATATTGCTATTTCCAATAAAAAGTATTTCATATAAGAGATGTGTGACACGCGCGTGTAAGTATAGGAGAAAGAAATCGTTGCATCCGTTAAATCCGTGAGAACGCCGCAATTGCTCTGATTAAATACTTTCGGTATCCTCATCATTTGCATTTATCTCACTCTCAAAGAACTGCAGGAACAATGGCCAACCTTGCGATAACAATTCACACTTCCTATCGTGATTATCTAGCGCTGTGTAAATTACCTGTCGTTGCCTTGATGCTCATCACTAGTTTGGTCGGCATGCAATTGGCTACGCCCGCTTTGCTTAATTGGCAACCCGTTGTTTTTGCTTGCTTAGGCATCGGATGCGTAGCCAGCGCGAGCGCGGGTTTCAATCACTTCCTGGATTATCAGCTCGATCGCCTTATGCAGCGCACGCAACAGCGTCCCTTGCCAGCTGGAAAGATTTTACCGAAACAGGCTTTTTTATTTTCAATGGGCTTGGGAATCGTTGGCAGCGGTATTTTGGTTATTTGGATCAATGTATTAACTGCCTTATTGGCCTTATTTAGCCTGCTTGGATATAGCTTGGTATACACTGCGTTTTTAAAACGTAACACGCCGCAAAATATTGTGATCGGTGGGCTGGCAGGCGCAACACCCCCCTTGCTTGGCTGGACTGCAATAACAAATCATATTGATCCTAACAGTCTTGTATTAGTTTTAATTATCTTTATATGGACACCGCCGCATTTTTGGTCCTTAGCTATTCACAGATATCAAGATTATCAAAAAGCCAATATTCCTATGTTGCCTATTACACACGGTGTAAAATTGACAGCGTTTAGCATCTTACTGTATACCGTATTACTGAGTGTAGTAAGCTTACTTCCTTTCATCACAGGCTTAAGTGGCGTTTTTTATTTAGCAGTCAATCTTATTCTCAATACCGGTTTTTTATATTGGGCCATTGTGTTGTTTGTACATCAAAGTCAAAAAATTGCATTGCAAACCTTTCATTATTCAAATTTTTACCTGCTGATATTATTTTTTGCTTTATTGATCGATCATTATTTAACTTGGAGTGTTTGAATGTATACGATCGCAAGAAACAAATTAATGTGTTTGATTCTGTTGTGTTTTACCTTATGTCAATCAGCGTCGGCCCAGCTTCTGACGCTAACGCCCTTTACCTTGAAAGATGAATCAAATCATGTATTCACTGAAAAAAATCTGACAGGACATTGGAGCCTCTTATTTTTTGGATTCACACATTGCATGAGTATTTGCCCAATTACACTCACACGACTCAATCAGCTGTATCAAAAATTAAAAGCAGATAAACAAATACTCCCTCAAATTTTATTTATCACGCTGGATCCAGAACGCGATACTAAGAACGCTTTAAACAATTATGTTCACGCTTTCAATGCAAACTTTAAAGGATTGACAGGAACTCCGTCGGCCCTGCATATCTTGAGCCGACAATTAGGCGTAGTTGCTCTGCGCGATGAACAATCCAATCCGAAAAATTATCAGATTAATCACAGCGGTGTATTATATCTTGTTAATCCAAACGGTCAGTTAGCCGCAGTATTTTCGCCACCACAGGATTGGCTTATGATCGAAAAAACGTATCGCGGTATAGCGCATGAATAAACCTCACGTAGTCGTTGGCCTATCAGGCGGTGTAGACTCCGCGGTCAGCGCTTGGCTGTTACAACAGCAAGGCTATCGCGTTCAGGCACTGTTCATGAAAAACTGGGAACAAGATGATCAGGAAAATTACTGTCATGCCAGTGTAGATCGTGCCGATGCACAAGCTGTCTGCGATCAACTAAGTATTCCTTTGCATCATGTCAATTTTGCAAAGGAATATTGGGAACGCGTTTTTCAAGAATTTTTAAAAGAATATCAAGCAGGACGTACACCCAATCCTGATATTGTATGCAATAAGGAAATTAAATTTAAATTGTTTCTGAACTATGCCTTAGCTATGGGCGCTGATTACATTGCAACAGGGCATTACGCCCGCAAATTCTGCTTTGATGATCAACAGCAATTACACAAAAGCTACGATCACAACAAGGATCAAACTTATTTTCTCTATACTCTGACGCAGGATCAGCTCGCAAAAACATTATTTCCTTTAGCAAAATTGTCTAAACCCAAGGTGAGAGAGTTAGCCACTGAAATTGGTCTACCCAATCATGCCAAAAAAGATAGCACAGGTATTTGTTTTATCGGTGAACGCAAATTCACACAGTTTCTACAAACTTATCTCGCTAAACAACCCGGACCGATTCAAACAACAGACGGTCATACGTTAGGCGAACATAACAGTTTAATGTATTACACCTTAGGTCAACGACGCGGTCTTCATATTGGTGGACAAAAAAATAGTTCAGGTGCTTGGTACGTCAGTAAAAAAGATCAAGAAAACAATCGTTTAATCGTGGTGCAAGGTAAAGATCACCCAGATCTCTATGCGCGTCGCTTAAGCTGTCGTCAGTTACACTGGATCGCTCAAGAAAAACCTGCGTTTCCTCTCCAATGTAGAGCCAAAACACGTTATCGCCAACGTGAAACAGAATGTATCGTCACCCATGCAGCCGATCAAAATTATTATATAGAGTTTATGCAATCACAATGGGCCATAACGCCTGGACAATCGGTTGTTTTTTACCAAAATGATCATTGCTTGGGCGGCGGCGTGATTGATACGGTGTTTTAAATGGCTTCAGCACAACAGGCTATCATTATCGGGCTAGGCAAAACTGGTTTATCTTTTGCGCAGCACTTAGCAAAAAAAAATCAACCATTTTCAGTGATGGATAGTCGGCAAAATCCCCCTTGCTTGAGTGAATTACAGAAAAATTTTCCGAACACACCTCTGCATCTAGGCGCGTTCAATCCAGAACTAATTCCGGAAGCCTCCACTTTGTATATGAGCCCGGGAGTTGCACTGACTGATCCGGCCATAGCCACAGTCATTCGTACAAAAAATGTGAATCTTATCGGTGACATCGAATTATTCGCACGCACAGCACGGGCGCCGATCATTGCGATCACCGGTACCAACGCGAAAGGCACCGTTGTAACGCTGCTCGCACACATGTTACGCAACGCAGGCCACACCCTACGTGTCGGCGGTAATATTGGTCAACCTGCTTTAACACTCTTGAATGATTCCGAACCTGATTTTTATCTGCTAGAAGTTTCAAGTTTCCAATTAGAAACAACTTACTCACTTCGTCCTTTGATCGCTAGCTTATTGAATATAAGCGCAGATCATCGCGATCGGCATCCCACACAAGAACAGTATGTAACTGTTAAACAGCGCATTTATAAAAACTGTCATACAGCGGTGTGGAATCGTGACGATCGAGCAACCTACCCATGTTATCGTACGCAGCAGCATTTAAGTTTTGGCATACAAAATCAAAAGAGCGATTCCTGCGCATTAACTTATATCGGCGATGATCTGAATTTATATTGTGCCGATCAGATCGTGATGCCAGCGGCTTCTTTAGCTTTAAAAGGCCAACATAATTGGCCTAATGCCTTGGCAGCTTTGACGATCGGCTATCGTCTTCAACTACCTATGGATGCGATGCGTGCTGCTTTACAAGAATTCAAAGGCTTACCCCACCGCTGCCAATTAATTCGAAAACACGCAGGCATAGATTGGTATAACGATTCTAAAGCAACCAACGTAGATGCTACGCTTGCAGCATTGCGAGGGCTTGGTCAAACCAAAAATATTATTTTGATCGCCGGCGGATTAGCCAAAAATGCAGACTTTACACCGCTGCGTGATCCGATCCGTCAACATGTTAAACAATTAATTTTAATTGGACGCGATGCGCCGCAGCTAAAACGAGATCTACAAGATACAACACACATAGTAGAAGCACGCGATCTAGCGCAGGCGCTGCGTTATGCACAAAATTCCGCTTGCCCCGGTGATAACGTACTTTTATCTCCTGCGTGTGCCAGTATGGATATGTTTAAAAATTATGAAGAGCGCGGTGATCTATTTATCGATCTGGTAAGACAACTGCATGACTGATTTAAATCACAAACCCAACTGGATCACATTCTACGATCCTTTTTTATTAACCGCGCTGGGTATTTTAATCCCATTTGGATTATTGATGCTTGCCTCGAGCTCCATTGCTATTTCACAACGGCACTATGGCACAGCGTTTCATTATTTATTTCATCAACTCATTTATCTAAGTATCAGTCTTGGCTTAGCAGGTGCTTTAGCCTTAGTAAAAATAAAACAGTGGTATAAAATCAGCCGGCGCATTTTAATTTGCGTCTTGATTATATTGATTCTAATTCTCATTCCTGGTTTGGGACGACATGTCAATGGCAGCACACGCTGGCTTCATCTTGGATTTCTTAACATACAGATCGCTGAATTTGCCAAGCTCGCCGTGATTCTTTATTTAGCGAGCTACTTGACCGATAAAATTCCACGTGGATCAATACAGCAAAGTTCGATTAAATTCATTATCTTTCTCAAACCTTTATTCGTCGTCGGCTCTGTTGCCGTTCTATTACTATGCGAACCTGATTTTGGTACAACTACAGTTATTCTGGCAACCAGCTTGATCACTTTATTTCTAGTCGGTATACGTCTTGGACAATTTATATTATTGATGAGCGGTATTATGCTCGCATTGATTGGGTTAGCGATCACAGCACCGTATCGTTGGATACGCTTAACCAGCTTTTTAAATCCATGGGCGAATCAATTTGACGCCGGTTATCAGCTGACACAATCATTAATTGCTTTTGGACGCGGTGGTTGGTTTGGATTAGGTTTAGGCGAAAGCATTCAAAAATTATTTTACTTGCCGGAAGCACACACAGATTTTTTATTTGCAGTTTTAACTGAAGAATTAGGGTTAGTCGGAGCGATCGTCCTCTTACTTTTATTTGCCATTATTGTTTGGCGTGCTCTTATGATTGGGCGGCGCTGCGCTTTAACGCAGCAAATGTTTCCCGCTTATTGCGCGTATGGGATTGGACTATCAATCGCTCTACAAACAATGGTACATGTAGGCGTTAACGCAGGCATATTGCCAACAAAAGGATTGACTCTACCGTTCATGAGTTACGGCGGCAATAGTTTATTAGTCAGCACAATCATGATCGTTTTGTTATTACGCATTGACTACGAATCACAGTTAGCGCGCTTTGGATTTAGGATTCGCTGATGTTTACGCCGTTATCTTCTGAATAAGCAATGGTAGCATCTAAAGATGGACTGTAACACTTACTTTTACCACACGTCTTTGCATGAACGAATTTAGCTTCAAGTAATTTATTTAATACCTTCCCAACATATTGTGTTAATTTATATATTTCTTTAGCTACATCACTGGCTACACATTCACCTTTTCAAACAATGACTCTCAAAATTTGTTCTTCTGTTGGAGTAATATCATTGTTTTCGATGCGTGCTCTCGCTAGCTTAATTAGCATGGATTTTGCGATCCTAAGCGTCACACGATCCGTCAAATCACCAATATGCAAACTTGCCATTAATCGAGCAAGCAACCCAAAAATATAACGTAATCTTCCTTTTGTGATCTCAAAAAGATAGAGGAATACATCGATATCTATAGGCAACTCAACTTTAGCGTTAGTACGATAAAAATTAACACGCTTTAAAATTAATTGCTCAAATTCTTCTTTACTGAGCGCACCAATTTCGACTTCGTACGAAATGATATCATCTAATCTATCTACCTGTTGCGCAATAAATTTCCTTAAACCTTTATCGCCCACAAATAGCCAACTCATACCTCTGGTTTGTGAATAATCTCTTACAGCGTTAAACAGATATTTAAGATGTGCTGCATCATGAATCGCACCAATATCGAGATTATTAAGTTGAAGCAAGATGCCATTTTCATAACCTACTTGTTTAATGAGTGACACTAAATCTTCAAGATGATGTCCTAATACAGCCGCTGGCACTAATATTGGCTGAGTCACTATCCCAGCACTTTTTCCATAATTTACTCCTACTCCAAATGCTTCTACACCAAAGCTTCGATACGTTTCTGCAATGCGTATTGATAGCGCTTTAGCATTTTGAAAACGTTTATCTTGGGTAATTTCATCTGATCCGAACAGTTCAATTTATCGAACAATATTAGCGACTATTACTGATAGTAAGGTTTCAATTTGCCAATTCGGATCAACTCTAATTTCATTTCTGGGCGTAAATAATAGCTTCTCTGTCTGAAGAGAAAAACGAACATAATTAGCAAAAGAGGTCGTACCTACGCCTCGTTTTCCTTCTATGACTACCCTTCTATTCACATCGCTTAAAACATTTAGACAAGTCTTGATTTCTTTATCATGTCCGGTATAAAGCGCTAATGTTTCTATAAATATTGGCTCTGTACTTAAGGGATCTTCTTTAAAACCTAAAGACTGCCATTTCACGTCTGTTTCCTCTTTGAAATAATAAACGGCATGTATTTTTACACAGGATCCATTCTATGACAGCCTACATATTTCTGTAACACTTCAGGAATTTTAATATTTCCTTCTGCATCCTGATAATTTTCTAATAAAGCAACTAAAGTACGTCCTACTGCTAAACCTGATCCATTTAAAGTATGAATTAACTCTAATTTTTTAGTGATCGGATTACGCCAACGTGCCTGTATCCGTCGCGCCTGAAAACTTTCATAATTGCTGCACGAAGAAATTTCGCGATACATGGCCTGACTGGGTAACCAAACTTCTATATCATAAGTTTTTGCGGCAGCAAACCCCAAATCCCCCGTGCATAGAGACACAACACGATACGGCAATTCCAAGGCTTGCAAAATATATTCAGCATCGCAAGTCAATCGCTCTAATCTTTCATACGAATCCTGCGGCTTAGTAAATTGAACCAACTCCACTTTTTCGAATTGATGTTGACGGATCATCCCGCGCGTATCTTTCCCATACGATCCGGCTTCGCTGCGAAAGCACGGCGTATGACAGACATATTTTTTCGGCAATTCTTCACACGTAAAAATTCGATCACGTGCTAAATTTGTCACTGATACTTCCGCCGTTGGAATCAAATACAAATCAGCATCACCGCGCAATGCAAATTGTTCTTCAGCAAATTTAGGCAATTGTCCTGTTCCATATAAACTTTCAGCGCGCACAATATACGGAACATATAGCTCTTCATACCCATGCCGCTGATGGTGTGTATCTAACATAAACTGAATCAAGGCACGCTGTAAACGTGCTAACCAACCGGAGAGCACTACAAAACGTGCGCCCGATAGTTTAGCCGCTGAAGAAAAATCCATCGCATCCAGCGCGCAACCTAAATCAACATGATCTTTCGGCGTAAAAGAAAATTGTTTGGGTTCACCCCACCGTCGTATGATCACGTTCTCAGTTTCTGATCGACCCACAGGAACAGTGGCATGCGGCATATTAGGTAACGTTAAATTCAAAGCTAAGAGTTCTTCCTGAATATTTTTTAACTCCGTTTCAAGTGTTTCTACTTGAACGCGATCGTGAGCACACGCAATCAACTGAGCGCTTACATCATGACCTTGCGC
The DNA here is from genome assembly GCA_013289115.1 of Gammaproteobacteria bacterium. Classification (GTDB taxonomy): domain Bacteria; phylum Pseudomonadota; class Gammaproteobacteria; order Diplorickettsiales; family Diplorickettsiaceae; genus JABDAQ01. The sequence continues at coordinate 20,908 of JABDAQ010000004.1, read as the reverse complement.
ACGCGCTTGACCCACACGACGCTCTTGTTCATTGCAACGTTGTTGCGCTTCTTGCGTTTGCATTTGCAACTGTTTACGTTGCGCCTCCAACGCTAAAATTTGTTCAATCTCAAGCACATAACCGCGCGTTGCCAAGCTTTGTTGTACGCGATCGAGATTTGTACGTAAATCATGTGGATCTAACATATAATGCGCAACCTATTATTTTATATAAACGAGCAATTATGACGGCAATCCTACTGAATGGTAAAGCGTTAGCACAGCAGATCCAAACACAGCTTAAACATGATATTAAACAGCTAAAACGCAAACCACACTTGGCAGTTATCTTAATTGGGAATGACCCGGCTTCAAACATTTATGTGCACAATAAACAGAACGCCTGTGCCTATGTGGGTATCGAATCAACATTGCATCATCATCTGACTATCGATGAGACGGATTTATTAAAACTCATAAACAATTTAAATCATGCATCCAATGTAGATGGAATTTTAGTGCAATTACCTTTGCCGCCAAATATTTCGATTGAAAAAATAGTAGATCATATTGATCCAAAAAAAGATGTCGATGGATTCCATCCTTATAACGTAGGATTACTCGCGCAAAACCGCGCACAGTTGCGACCTTGTACACCGTTTGGCATTTTACGTTTATTACAGGCGTATCACGTATCACTTACTGGATTACATGCAGTTATTTTAGGACGATCCAATATTGTTGGAAAACCTCTGGGTTTAGAATTAATGAATGCCGGCTGTACAGTAACACTCTGTCACAAAGAAACACATAATATACGCAAATACGTAGAGGCCGCTGATCTATTAATCAGTGCAACCGGTGTATTGAATCCGATCGACAGTGCATGGATTCGTGAAGCATCGATCGTCATCGATGTAGGCATTCATCGTTTACGAAATGGTAATTTACGAGGTGATTTAGATTTTATCGTCGCACGAGAAAGAACTTCTTATATCACGCCGGTACCAGGCGGTGTTGGACCGATGACTGTCGCTATGTTGTTAGAGAATGTATGGCGAGCTGGGATTACTCATCCCATGGAGAAATAACTCATAAATCTATTTCCCGTGTACACGAAGAAGCATCGCGTTTTAAATTTAGCTTAACGTGTAGTAAAGGCGACTGTCGCATAAATGTCACAAAAGTAAGAAAACTGATATTTATTCAAATGAAATCTCGCATAAAGAAGTAATCATCTTTTAGCGCTTACTGAATGCTTAGCCCCATTCTGATCTTGTAACTCCTGTAACTTATCCTGTGACCATTTCAATTCATTCTGAGCCCCTGTAAGCTTGAACTTAGCAGCTGCAAATCCCTCCTTACAATCTGTATGCCGAATATTTTCAAAATCTTTCTGAGTAGCTTTCAATTTATTTTGATCTGCTTTATGTTTCTCCAGCCACAGCTTGTCCTCATCAATCCTCGCATTTTTATATTCATTACTGACTACGTTATAAGAAAGTCCTCGATCTCGAAAACAACAATACGCCGTATACACTACCAACCCAACAAATATTACTGTAGTACAATGCGGAATAATTTGATACTTAATCGCATGTCCATTTTTCAGCGCTTGCTCAATACCATAACTCTGTATTTTTTTCAAAGCAGAATATTGCGCTATAGGAAATTTAGAATCCTCGCAAAAAACCAATCCAAGTCGATCAGGTTTTATCGTAGTTAAAAGTCTATTCGGACTAACGAAAGAACTATAGTTTGGAGAATTTCGATATACATTACGCTGATATTTATATAAATAAAAAACATCAGTTAAATCATCAACGACAGGGTTTAATAATGTCTCAAATACGTTTCTATTAAAAAATATTTTAGCCCACTCTGATCCAAACACACTCAGTGCCTTCGAATCTCTAGAATCTAATCCAAGCTGATCAAATAAGAAAAAAACTGTTATCATAATTAATCATTATTGGTTTAATTCTGGCATGATACCGTCACAGTTGGCATGACGTCCAAACTCTTACTATGATTATCTTGAAGCTTAAACGAAGAAGACCCATAAAAGCCATAATCGAGAGAACTATGCTTGTCTTTCTTCAAATTGTTTTTATCCTCTTCTATATTTTTTTTAAAAATTACAGTAGTTCGCCTATGTTTAGTAATATTAACAATAGTCGGATTTTTTTTTAGCGCTATTAGCTCTTGATAAATCAGAAATACTGCTTTATTCGTTCTCTCTAGATTTTTGCGCTGATAATCTGATTCTTTGTTCAGTTTATCTATTTGATTATTCATAACTGTTAATCGCAAATCAGTAGGGGCGTTAGAAACGATTACTTCATTAAGAACAGTTTCTTCTAGTAGCGGAGTTTTCATTTCTACAGAATCTATTGGTATGTTTTCATACTTATTGTTCAATCTTTCGTGTTCTTCTCTTCTAGCTAAATGGTTATACTGATATTTACGACAAAAATACAATCCAGCCGCTAAGCAACCAAGCAGCGCAGCCGCCCCTACCGCTACAATACCAACCAAAAGCCAAGAAAAATCCTGCGCATCATTATCTGTCGCTTTATTTGTCGTCGTCTCAGTGATATTGTCGCGTAAAGTTACAAGCTCAGCCTTTGTAAAATTCAAAACATTATGAAGTGTATTATTATTAGCAATATTAGCGAAATCAGAAGCATTGCTATAAACAGTAGAAGAAATGTCAGACACGACAGAAGGTAATGTCGTTGATATAAAGTTTTTGGATGTATCAACCACAGTACTTATATTATTAGCAATCGTCCTGTTAGTAAATTCGGTAAAAAATTTAGCAGTAGGCGTGGTAACTTGGGTAACTTGCTGCGTGATGCTCCGTGTAGTCTCTACAACAGACTGAGTGATTTCTTGAATATTTCTAAGCGTACAATCCTGCCACCAATGAGAAGAAAATGGAAATCTCTCTTTGACGTATTTAAACAATGCCTCCACAATCTTAAACTGATCTTTCTGCTCATGTCCCCATTGGGTAAATTCAGGCGCTGTGCAAAAAACAACTTTATCTGGTACTTCCTTATCTAAAGCCATACCCATACTCAATAAAGAATCATTTCCGGTTCGATTGTATTTAGGCACATATTCATAAACACAATCGCCTAGCTTCATGCCTAATTCTTCAGGTAGTTTTATTTTTTCTTTAATCAGATCGACTGATTGAAACACGGATCTAACTATAGCTCTAGCTATCCACGCCAATCCATGCGAATCGCTATTTATTTGCCCATCCCGCTGATTAATCCCATGCATATAAAAACTAAATCTAAATACGACATACATCGTTGGCATAATTCACCTTTATTATTTTTATTATTTCTTCCTTAACACGCCACTCCATAAAATTTACGCTGCTTCAAACATACCCGTACTGTTTGAAAAAATTTTAATTACATTAGACGCGTGGAGCACACGGGTTTACTAGCTCGATTGTTTCTTGATTATTGTTTGATTGATCATTCACGCGATCACAACGATTTCTGCCACAAAAATAACTCACCGCCACAACAACAGATAGAACCAAAATCATCGCACACAAAATCATCGAGCCATACTCTTTCCAAAAATCATCATGAGGCGCTAAATTATTGTCTTCTATAGATACTAAATTATTATCTTCTATTATTTCATCTGCCTGTTTTGCACACTTCCAAGCATATTCAGAATGTGATCGATTGCTTATTATTAAATAAAAATGAAAATTATTTCTGACTTTTACTGCGGGTAAAAGCCAAGCGGGCAATCCATCATGAACTAGGGTACAACCTAACTTCTCGAGTGGTTGCAAAGAACCATCTGACCACTTAAAAAGAATTTCGCATCCTATAAAATAAAGATCGGTCATATTTTGAAAGAAATTTTCCGGTGTACAAGTTTGGTTATCCTTCGACATAATTGACCAAAGTTGTTCGCCATTATTTAAGCAGCCATGCCAAACAAACAATGGTAATCGACATAATGTTTGATAATTATCGGTGATGTAATGGAGAACTTCTGAGTTATTAAAATCAAAATACGGATCAAGACTTACCATAAACGACACTCCTTTTTTATTTCTTTTATAACACAAGGCAACATAAAGGCCAAGACTTGCCGTGAAATATTTGCAGCAAACAAGAATTTATTGCCCCGATCTTATTTATGTAGTATTAATTTAGATAGGTAGTAGGTATAAAAACAAAAAGGATCAGTTGGATGAAGAACGCGATTCACTCAGTGCACGATAAATTTTTCAAGAGTTCATTAAAGTTAAAAAAAGTTGCGATCGATCTACTCAAAGTTCATTTACCCCAAGCAACGCTGAAGGCGATCGATCTAAACACACTGGAGCTGACAGAGAAAAGTTTTATTCTTCCGCAGTTGAGAGAGATCCACAGTGATATTATTTATAAAGCGTGCATTCAACAATGGAGTGTTTTGAGGATTCGGACTTAGCGCGGCACGTCATGTTCAAGCCGTTCACGTTGATCGATCTCACGGTATTATCAGATGAGGAGATCAAAGAGCATGGGTTAGCGGCGTTAATGGAAGCTTTATTGAAGCACAGTCGTGATAAAAAGTTCTTGACTATTTTGCGACGATTATTAAAAGATGAGTTCATACAGAGTGTGGTTAGACAAATAGGAGATCGAGGTTATTTTAAAGACATGCTGGCCTATATTGCCAATAAGGTACAAGCGGAGGAGCCAGAAGAGGCGTACCAATTGATCGAAGAGTTAGCAGGTTCATTTCCGGAAGACAGAGAGGCAGTGATGACATTAGCAGATTTATTGAGAGAAGAAGGCCGACAAGCAGGTATACAAAAAGGTATGGAGAAAGGGCGGCAGGTAGGCTGGGAAGAAGCAAGGTGCAAACTGGAACAAAGGCTTCGTGTCGCGGGTTCCAACCCTACGGAAATCAGCAGACTGGTCAGTTTACTTGAGCACGAAGAAGAATCGTACCAAAGCGAAGAGTAACCACGACTATATCATTAAAAAAATTCCAAATGAAAATCATCGCACAGATGGCTGTTCTACGCATTCTGTTGTTGGATTATAATCATTCAGCTTGTGAGTGAAAAAATTTGACTGAGCCATGGTTCCCACTTCTGCTTGTTTAACAGTGCATCCATCTATGTATTTTTGCAGCTCTGTTTTTAAATCCATTTTTTCTGCAAAACTAATCCAATGAATTCCACGATTCTTGTTATTACGCATAATCTTGCGAGTTACATTATCAACAAGCTTTTTTTCGCACGCTGCGTTATAAGCAATTTGCATTAAGTCGTATTGTTGTTTTTTACTTGCCGCACTTATGACAGTGTTATAGATAATCGTATCAGCAAAACCTGCATCTAGCGCTTCAATACAAACGCCCGCAGCTAAGTCAAATCGACCATTATTACCAAATGCATTCATTGTACTGCTATAAAGGTGTGAATTTTTTATACCTTTTGAAATTATAAATTTATAAATAGCCTCTATATTCTGTATATATTGAATGCTTGCGCATGCACCAAATTGTTTAATTATTTTAGATGCAGTAGATTCATTCAGACAGCATCTTTCTTTTTTCATATCAAGCAATACAGAATACAAATTACTAAGACTGCATTTTTCATTTTTCATTCGGTCATTGAAATACTGTATTCTGTTTCTCTGATAATCTTCATCACCCTCTTGCAGAGTGAGTTCCTGTAGTTGGCTAATTATTTCTTTAAAATCGGCACTTGTTGGGTTTTTTTTCTTCGCCAATTGTGATTTGGTAAAACAATCCTCCAAATTCACTGCTTTTAATTCATCTAATAAACGATTCCATTTGTTTTCTGTCGCTGTTTTCTCTATTAGAAAATAAACGCGCTTTATTACTCTTTTCTTTATTACTTTTTCCTTACTATTAATACAGACGGTGTTGAGCATCGCGATCGCATCACTGCAAGCACAATAGGCTAAATCAGCCCAACCATTTTTGTATGACTCGTCAATCATAGTAGAAAAAGTATATAGATCTGCTCCTAAATAAATCGCTGAACGATAAATCTGACGCGCTAAATTATAATAATGCAAGTCACTTATGCAATGATAATTCCTGTTACCCATACCAATGCAACGGATCATATTGTTATAAGTACTTATATTTTGATAGCCCTGTGCGCATAGGTAAGAATAAACATCCCAAGCCACAAGGCATTCGCCACGATTACCAGAAGCAGTAATCATGCTGTTATGAATCCATACTCCCCCTCTACCCCCGGCAACACCGTTATAAGTAGCAGAGTTGTAAAGCGCTACCGAACAATCGAAACGTTTATGTTGAGCGAATATACTAATTAATTTTCCTACAGCAAACTTAGTTGGATAGAGTTCTTCTTTTTTCATTTCTTCTAATACAGGACGCAGATCATCTAAATTCTCTATTTTTTTTATTGCGCGGTGGTAATTTTTATATTTTTCTATATGAGATTGTTCATACTGAACATTAAACAGTGCAAACTCCTCAATCATTTCAATAAAATAATCGCTCATTTTTCTATTTTCTCAATTTCTTACGGCATCCTGATAGTATGATTGCCTATTTATTAAAGTTTTTTTATTATAACGCGTCGATAAAATTATTTTAAAGTTAATATTTTCCTTGTCTTATTATATTGTTATGGCTCTAGAAAAATACAAACAATCATTAAGAACTGACAATGAAATTATTTCAGTTAATACTATCGCCTGTATTTTTGATCGGGTAGATTTTGTAAATTTACCACTGTCAGATCAAGACAGCATTTTAACCATGTTAGAACGTTTTCTGGATAATCCACTTGAAGAAATAGACTACATGGAAGACACTCCGGTAATAGAATATTACACAGCGATAAAAAACGGCTACAAAAGTTATTCAGATCTTGGTTGTATGTTACTTGATTTAAAAGGCGAAAAAGATTGTTTTTTTAATCAAGAAGGGTATGGATGTTGGCAATTCTTGTTGATGATAGTAGATTTCTTAGCTACGTCGCCTAGAAAAGAGCGACTTCCAAACGGTGACAAGTTGCGCCATGGTATCAATGCTGCGAGTATTCGAGCAGCTCTCGTTGAAACCCTTCATTTTAAAGCAGAGCAGATAAAAAATTTAAATGTTACGGAGAATTGGCTCGCGATGTCATTTGAGGATAGTGTATTAAAAAACGAGGAGCGCTTCTTTGTTCAAGCAATGACCTCAACCTACCCATTTATTCAAGCAATTCTCTCAATCAATAATAATTTCAATTCGGTAAATTCGACCTATTCAAAGCAATCTGATGAAATAAATATTAAATTGTTTTCTGTCAATACATTCATTCCAGGAGAGGTTGTACGAGCAATTGCGTCTGCGATTAATACAGCTCAAGGGAAGATATTGCAAAACGGACCTGCCTTTTCCACGCAATCTCCTAGTGCGTCTGCATCCAGCTTTCCTGATTTCAATAGCTATGCGAATAGATATACGTTTGCCTGTTAAATATTTAAAAAAATGCTGCCTAAATTTCCAAATTCCTCATCCATTTCCATTATGGTAATGTCGAAAGCACTTTCGAGCTGAAAGAAAGTATTTGTCGACACGAGTGTATCTTGGCCATTCAAATTATTATTTTGGCTGAATGTTTCTGGCAAATTAAAAATTTGTTGCTTTATTACTTCTCGTCGCTGATCCATTACTTCGAATCGACCCGATTTGAGCCATATTAAAAGAGGTTGCAGGTCTGTTCCACACAATGATGGATACTTCTGCCATTTCGTAGGCTCTTTCTGAAACTGCTGTATAAAACCACTCAGAAACCCAAGGCTGTAGCATTCATTTCCCTCGTTCTTATTCCCGAGTTCGACTGCCAACTCCTTTATCGTACCAATTTTATTACCTGATGCTGATATAATGGACACGCATTCATTAATAATATTTGCTTTTTCTGCTTGCGAGCATTTTGTACGTGATTTCCTTTTTTTCTGACAACTTGATTTTTCAGGTAATTTATTAGAACAATCAGAAGAGGGTTGCGGTGGGACTTTTAAATTTCCTATCTGATTCTTCATGAAATTGATCTGTTTTTCAACAGAGCATACCCAGTTGAAACATGATATCTGTACAGCAGTATCATTATTTGATTCGCGATAAGTTTTACAATAACCACCTACTTCATCAATGTTTTTTGCTAATCTATGTATTCGGTAACGCAGGCTTAGACCAGAAATTTTTAATTTGTTCATCAAGCATAAATCTGAATAATTTAGTTTACACTCACTTGTTTTTAAACTATCTAAACAATTTTTAAGAACCTCACGCAGTTCGTTTCTATCATCACTACTCAACTTAGTTTGGCGCCCATCTAGCAAATAATTTCTAATAATCCATTCTCTTACTCTTAAATCATTTGACTCATTCTTTTCAAACTCTTCAAGTTTATTTTCGTTGATAAAAGATTTATATTTATCATCTAAATAGCATTTTGCATCTTGAGTCACAGGCTTTTTAGAACATTTCAGTATCTTCGCCCACTTTAAAAGAGAAATTAAATCTTTGTGTTCATATTGATCAGGTTTCTTGTCATAATTAATTATTTCTTGGTTTATCCAACCAGACAAAGTACTGAGACTAAGATTACCTTCCTTCTCAGCCAATTCTGCTACTGAATTGATTGGCTCTTGACTATTTGCTACTCTTTCACAGCAATTCTTAAGATAGAGAAACTTTTTACCTCTCACATATTCCTTTCGCTTATCAGCTCTAAACCCTTTTCTGGCGTTCCTATTTCTTTTTGATTTACGTAATAAATCATTGTCTTTCATACAAAAGCCTTATTTTTTATTGTTTTGTCTACTATTGTTGTACTTTATTGGTTTTGATTGCAGTAACTTAAAGAATTCAAAACCAGACGATACCCTTGTAGTGTCTTGACTCGATGCTTGACTCAAATTCTCTGAGTTAGAAGTCTTACTTTTCTCACACTGTTGTGCATGTCTTACTCTGAGTCTGTTTTTTTCTGAAGCATTTCGTTTGCCCTCTAACCTATTTTCCCATTTATAAAGACTGCTTACAGAAGCGTTTCTCCTAGATTCGTTCCTTACTTTAATACATGATTGTACAGATGAAAGCCGTTCATTCTTACGAAAACGCTTAAACGCCTGAACCAGTGTTTCTTTTTCTTCATCCGTATAGTGTAAATCTTTCTTCTGCAATTTATCTAATTGACTTTTTATATGCTGAATCTGAGCCTGAATAGATAACGCCCACCTTGAACGATCTCTTAAATTGTTCGCTGTAGAAATACGTTTCATCTGATCTTCCAACTCAGTATCATTCTTGTCATCCTTATTTTTATAGCGAGTAATAGCCTCATTACGAGCAATAGCCTCATAATAGGAAACAATAGTATTATGAATATAATCAAGATAGCTCTGACACCCCTTATCTATATTATTGATAGCTTCTAGTAAGCTCTTAACTCGCTGAAAAAGAAGTTCTACATAAATATTTAACTGAATAGCTACATCAGAATAACTTACCTTATTCTGACGATTTTCTAAAACATTTAATAAATTCTCAAAATTCCTATACTTTTTTGGATAACAATGTTTGAGTATCCATGCTTTCATAGTATTTTCTTCATCGTCTCTTAGATTACTAGCACGAAAATCAATATAGTCAGTATACTTATCGTCAAACTCATCTTCTTTAGAATAATTTCCATGACCGATCGATTCGTTCATAGACTTCTTAGACGGCTTCTTACGCCTTCTTGACCACTTTAAAAGAGGAATGAACGCTTGATTGTATTGATCGCCTTCTTTACAGTATTTATCTTCTTCAGTATTCATCCAACCCCAGAAAATTCTGCAACTAAGAGTTGTTATTACCTTGCGATCTTTAAGCGTTTTAATTAATTCTCTTACTGAATTGATACTCAGTTCTGCATCTTTTATAAGATATAAAGATTCCTTAAAAATATTATTTTTCTCATTTTCTGTGTAAGATCTACTTATCACCGGTTCAAATCGAAGATTTTCTTTTGCCCATTGTAAAAGGTGATCGAAATTACCCTGTTTTATTCCTACCTCTTTTGCTTTTCCTGCTTTTTCCAGTTCTATTACTTTTTTCTTTATCCATCCACTTAAAGTCTTTGGCATTATAATCCATTCACCTAAAATCCTTGATGGCATCATAGTAGAAACTATTTTGGCTAATGCTTTTATTGAGCGAATAGAGGAATCGTTTTCAAGCGCCTTCGAACATTCTTTAAGAATCTCGTTCTGTTCCTCAGGTGTATAAAATGTGAGACGCCCTTTTTTATTATTTTTATTTTCCGGCATACAATACCTTCGATTTATTCGTTCTTATTTCTTATAACATGAAGGGTAATAATGAATGAGCATGGCATTTGTGACAAGCCTAATCTTCGAAAAACCGTTGAAGGGATTTTGTACTGTTTTGGAAAAAGTTGTTTCCTTCTACCTTGACAGTTTTTCTAAGCGTACGCACAATGAACGCGTTTGGCTATGTAGCTCAGCCGGTTAGAGCACAGCACTCATAACGCTGCGGTCGGTGGTTCGAGTCCACCCATAGCCACTCTCCCATTTTAAAGAAAATTATGGATTTAACCGGCATACAACCAACGCGCAATCAAAATTATTCGCAATGGTATCAACAAGTGATCGCATACGCTGAACTTGCTGAATCATCGCCCGCGCGTGGTAGTATGGTTATAAAACCATGGGGTTATGCGCTTTGGGAAATCATACAGCGTGAACTCGATGATCGTTTAAAAGCAACGGGCCATGTGAATGCGTATTTTCCTTTACTGATTCCTTTACATTTGATCGAAAAAGAAGCGCAACACATCGCCGGCTTTGCAAAAGAATGCGCCGTTGTTACCCATCATTGTTTAAGGGCCGATGCGGACGGTCGTTTGCATCCAGAGGGTTTACTCGAAGAACCTTATATTATACGTCCAACCAGCGAAGCCATGATCGGCACTCTGTATGCGCGCTGGATTCAATCATGGCGCGATTTGCCGATACTAATTAATCAATGGGCGAATGTTATGCGTTGGGAAATGCGTACGCGTTTATTTTTACGCACGTCTGAATTTTTATGGCAAGAGGGTCATACCGCGCATGCGACTGCACAGGAAGCACAACAAGAAGCTTTGATGATTTTAGATCTTTATCAGGAATTTGTAGAAAATGTATTGGCGCTTTCTGTCATTAAAGGAGAAAAAACAAAAGGCGAGCGATTCCCTGGCGCACTGACAACTCATTGTATCGAAGCGATGATGTATGATCGTAAGGCGTTGCAAGCAGGTACTTCACATTTCTTAGGACAGAATTTTGCGAAAGCGTATGATATTCGCTTTACGGATCAAACAGGACAACTACAATCAGCCTGGACCACATCATGGGGTGTATCCACTCGTCTAATCGGCGCCGTGATCATGACGCACAGCGATGATCATGGGTTAGTACTTCCACCCACTTTGGCGCCTTATCAGATTGTAATTTTACCGATTTATCGTACACCGGACGATCAAGCGCGTGTTCTAGCACAGTGCCAGGAACTTAAAGAGACTTTAAGCAATGAAACTTTCCGTAGAAAACCAATTCGAGTTTTCATTGACGATCGTCCCTTACGCGGTGGCGATAAAAATTGGCAATGGATCAAAAAAGGCGTACCGATCCGTTTAGAAATAGGACCGCGCGATCTAGACAATGATACGGTTTGTATAAGACGTCGCGATCAAGCATGCAATGAAAAACAAATACTTCCAAAAACGCAATTCATAGCACAAGCGGCAAATCAACTGAACGCGATGCAAAATCAGCTTTTAGCACAAGCTCATGATTATCGCCGCATACACACGCATGAAATTAGCTGCCTTCCCGACTTCATTCATTTATTTGCAGAAAAAAACCAGCCAGGCATTCAAGGCGGCTTTGCCTTATGTTACGCAGATGATAATGAATGGGTAGAAAAACAAATTAAAGCCTTAGGTGTTACAGCACGTTGTATTCCTTATGATCAGGATGAAAACGAAGGCGCTTGCATCTTCACAGGAAAAATAGTTCGTAAGAAAACTGTGTTTGCTAAAGCGTATTAATTTTTAAGCATAAACAACAACGCGAGGTACAGGAGGTACAGATGGTCTATCAGCGCTATTATGAGGAGTACTTTGAAAAGAATTATATCCAGAATCATGACCTTTATCATCTTTAAAAAATCGCTCTTTAGTTTCTTTGCTTTTATTCATAAAAATTTCGGTTGATTCTTTTTTTGCTTGCAATTCTCTTAACTTATTTAGCTCTCTTTTTGCCTCCATAAGCACCCATTCTTTTCTTGTTCTAACATCTTCAAGTTTTTTTTTATATAGCATTTCTTTTACTTCGATTTCCCATTGCTCGTAAACTAAAATCTCGCGCAATGTAGTATCAAAAGCGTTCACAAGCAGATTCACATTGCCCAATCCAGGCATTAGCTCGCTGGTTTGTTTGAAAAACTTTTCTGATTTTTCTAAGTTATTGCGGAGCTCTTCACATGTTTCATTCTCAAGTATTATATTTGCATGTTCTGTAATAAGTTTTCGACATAATTTTTGCAATTTTTTTAATTCTTTACTCATTTCGGCAGGTATATTATCTACAAGCATCAACTGGCTTTCTTCTATAAAAAGTCTTCTTATGTTTTGTACCTCTGCTTTCAATTCATCTGTTATTACATCAGAATTTTTTGAACAATGAAGCAAAATTTTACGAAACCGCAGGACGACTTCTTGACTTGCGTAGTGCCCATAACCTTCTATATAGCGTATGAACTCCGGTAAATGCGCAGACGATTTAGAAATTTTTAGTAGTTTTTCCTCGCTTGGCATCTCATTTCGATTAATAAATTCCTTTCTAGATAACGCATGTCGATCGAGAACTATCTTGAGCACAGCGCCTTCTTTAACGCTTAATTTAAAAGCTTTCTCCAGATTTTCCACACGTTTAATAAGGCTATTTATTTTGCGTTCTTCTGCCTGTAGATCCTCGATCGTATCTTTTTGCTTGCTTGATCTTAATGCTGCGTCCTCTGCTATTTTTTGCAGTGTGTTTGTTACTCTAGTATTAGCACGCTCTACATAACCGGGTGATCGTACGCTATGAAATGAAGTCGATTGTGAAACAGCTTTAGATTTTTTTGCTGCCATATATAAACTAAAACTAGCGGAAGGTAAAAAATCTTTTATTTTTTTATTGCCTTTTAAAAGCTTCGCCTGTTTTTTATGATTGAGTCGAAGCGATTTATGAAGATTTCTACTTAGGCATCTAAGATATTTTTCACAGAATTTTTCATCAAATGACTCCTCCTCTAATTCCAGGGCCGACTTATCTAATCCCTTTAGATGGTAGTTTATAAGTACAAGCAGATCCTTCAACCATCTAATTCCATCATAATCAAAGTAGTTCCTAAACTGTTCATTGGTATATTTTTGATACTCACTGCTTTTCTGGTAATGAAATAGCTTACCTTTAAAAAAACCAGCAAACTGCTCTAGCAAAGAAACAAAAATTGTTGATCCATGATAAGTGGTTGAATCGTACGAATATATTTCCGTCCCTTCCTCACGTGGCCCTTGTATAAAATCGACTATAGTACGTAACATCTTTACGAACTCTATCTCACCACCCGATGCAAGCTGGCAATTTACCTTACTGAGCTTTAGGTCTTCGTAAAATATTTCTATAAATTCTCCAGGAAGCATTAGATAGTAATTCACTTTTTCTTGTAGGCTTCTTTTTTTTATCTCATCTTCTTGTGCATTTTTCAGTATTTCTTGTATTATTTCACTTTGTTTAAACACTTCAAGTTCATCGGCCAGCTCATAAGCACGTTCTCTAAAAGCGATATACTTACCCAGATCATAACCTGGCTCCTCGGGCAACAATGCCGTGTATTCTTGTAATTCAGACGGCTTAAAATCGTCTTGTCCTGGTAGCAACAATTCCATTGCTATCAATTTTTTTTCAAATGCACTGTTTTCATCAAAGATCTTTTGAAGTTTTATTTCTAGATTTATCTTTTCAAGATTATTCGCAAAAGTCTGGACAAATTCATCGAATCGTTGAGCCATAGTAGAATCAGTAGCCCACTCTTTCATAGCTTTACCGAACGCCAGTCTATCTTTCTTGGATTTCAAATTAGGCGCTACTTTAATAATCTTTCCGTTTTCTTTCACTGGAATACAAAAATCAAGCTGGGAAAAATTTATATCAAATTGAGACCTAACATCTTTCGTACCGATTGCAATGTGGTATATCCGATCCGAAATCATCATTTTTTCAAAAGCATCGTACAGCACAGCAGGCGTAAGTGTAACTCCAAGTTTATCTGCGTCACGAAACTGATGAGTCGCTAATTCTATTTTTTCTAAAAGCATCAACTCATATTGATCGAGATCCTCGAGATTTTGATCCTCGATAAATCTTTTAATGCTATTCTGATCATCGGCTATCAATGAAGGTCTCTCATTGACCTGTTTGAAAACATCGACCAATTTAGAAATCTGTTGCTCTAATTGTTCTATTAGTTTACGCACTGCCTCTTCGTGCTCTTTTTGCAAACTTAGCAAGACTGAGCGTGCTCCTATTACCTTTCCCCTGTGTTCCTCACTTAAATCATTCAACCTTTTTAATACTTCTTTTAGGTTATTTACTAATTCTGATATTTTAGAATCAGACGTTTCATTTAAGCTCTCCTGATTCACAGGTTTTTGCCCAGCAAAATGACTGACGCTGTTCAGAAACGCCTCAAATTCCAAAGACATTTTAACTAATTCAGCTTGTAAATGAGCTATTTTCTCTTTTGTCCCATCAACAGTCGAACAGAGAGCATTAATACTTTTTAAAATCGTTTCTACTGCAACAGTATGATTTTCTGGCAAAACTTGAATTTTTTTCGTTTGTATGGATTTAAACGCTTTTGTATTAGCAGCGCGCGGTTTTTTAGGTTTGTGATTATTAGTAGGCATAACGCATACCTCTAGTTTTTATTGTCTGAATAAGATTTAATATACTTAAATAAAACATGATCGTAAAATATTCAGTACATTTTCTCATTTTAGATTATTTAATTTTTTCTAAACTGCGGTGGAATTTTATATGCTCAGATCCTCTACTTTTTTTGATAATGAAGAATCTAAACCTGTTCAAAGCACGGCAGACGCCATAGATAAATGGAGAAAAATCTCAGACCATTATCTAGTTGACCCAGAAGAGATATATAAAGCATTAGCGACGACGGGATATGGATACTACTCCATACCTGATGAATGTTTGGGTACTTTTAATTGGTCTATTAATGCCATTAATGCTGGTAAAAAAATTACTCCCTCTTACTCCCTCTTTGTTTATACATCTGATTTCAATAATAAAAAAATTATTGAAAATATAATCGGTGATAGTGCTAATCCCACATCATTGGGTGATTTTCTCAGTGGAATATACAAATACAAAGATGATGGCATAGTAATCTTCAATCCTGATCCTGAAGCACCTTTTCATACTATTATTACTGGTTTTGAAGCACTACCTGCGGGTCTCCAAAATAGTTTTGTCGCAGATAAAATGGAACTAGAAGATAACATGGAACTGGATGAAGTGGATCTAAATAAAGCTCACACAGCTGCAGTTTTCAATTCGTTAACTACACACGAACCAGTCACACCCGCCGGAAAACTTGTATTTCAACAACACTTTAAAGAAAAATTATCTGTTCAAGTTCCATTACGAGTAGATGATACAGGGATGGAGCTGGAAGTCGATTATAAATCACTCACAGAGATGACGACAATTTCTGCAAATGAAGCACCTATACCCGATAAGGTTTGGAACGCAATAAAAGCACTTGAACTACCAGAACGACCAATGAAAACCGTTCAAGAAACAGAAGAAGAGAAAGAAAAGAAAAAATGCACTCCTGTTCTATCGCTGTAGAGTTCGTTGATCTATCGCAGCTATTTTTTCAATAATTAACTATAACAATGAGGGTATATGGAACAGCAACAAGCAATCGAATCTACCACACTGAGACTCATCGAAAATACACAAGATATGATTCAGAAATTTCGTAATCTCTTAATACAGCACCAATACGAACCAGAATTACTTAGCGATGCCGATGCAGTGCGGACTTGTCTGATAGGTAATGGGTATGGCTACACTGCCATTCATCCAGATAATTTACATGTTGTTAATCTTCATGTTATGGATGATATGGGATTCAATAACACGTATCATTTTTTAGTCTGTGGAACTGAGGATACCCTCATAGATTTAGTCGGAGATCCTATATCAAGAACAGGGCAAATAGAGGAAGTGCCTCTTTTTAGTAATTTTCTCAGTGCGGTATATGCACACAAAGATGAAGGTATAGCACTCCTAAGTGCCGATCCTGCAGCGCCTTTTAACGTTATCAATGAGTTTAATCAAATTCCTGCAAATCTTGACAACGGAACTTCAGAATCAGAAATGGAAACAGATCAAAGCAGCACAATAACGCCTGCTGCAGAATATGTATTTGAAGCTTTCTTTAAAGCTCCATTGTTGCAAGCTAACTGTCAATTACCCATTGAAGAAGGCGAAAAAATTAACTATGGAAAGCTTGATGATATGATAAATATTTGTGAAATTGAGCCAGGGGTTGACTTAGACGCAATGGAAGAACAATTTCAACTAGAAAACCAAGCAGCAAATCAACAACTAGAACAAATTATTATATGTAATGGGAATGAGGTTCATGTCCAAAATCTCTCAAATTTTTATGCTGATGTACGCATGGATTCAGAATCAGAATCAGAATTAGAATTAGAACCGCCACAATACGAAAGATGACAGGCTGACTTTATGACTACAAACTCAATATTCTCTGTAACGTAGCACGCACACCAGACCACTGTGCTTCTTCAGGCAAAGCTTCTATGAAGATTGCGCTAATTTTTTTCTGCAAGCACACATGGAGTTTCTCGTATAACTGCTGTGCATAGTCTCTCACTGACTCTGGCATAGTGATCCAAAACAATTGTGGATGTACGATCAAAACAGGACGACGCGCTAGTATTGCAATGCAACTATTTTTTTCTAAATGAGAAAGCAGTTGCGTTAATTGTGTTTCTAGATCGTTTGGCTGAATCGACTGTATTGCTGATGCTTTAGACATCGTTTGTGCTGTCATCTCCACTTCGGAAACACAGGAACGAATCTGCATTTTTGTCAATGCTGCTTCACGCAAAAGACGTGGCGGGTACGTACACACATCCACTAAGGTGGATTCAATGCCGAGAGAACAAGAACCTGCATCAATAATATAATCAATCTCAGCGCCCAAATAATCACATACATGGTTTGCCGTGGTTGGACTTAATTGATGCGTACGATTCGCCGAAGGGGCTGCCAAACCCAAAGGAAAATAATCAAGAATAGCACGCGTGATCGCATGATCAGGCAAACGTAAAGCAATGCTTTCACTCATACCTAACAGGCAGGCAGCAGACGATTCAGCACGTTGTAGCACTAAAGTTAAAGGTCCAGGCCAAAAATTCTGTATCAAACGCTGTCCAACATCAGGCAGCGATTTAGTCCAATAGTTTAAAGCATCTGTATTGGGTATCAGCACACTCAAAGGATGATCGTGATTGCGTTTTTTAATCCGAAAAATACGCGCAACCGCTTCTAGTTTCTGTACATCACAGGCTAAGGCATAAACGGTTTCTGTCGGCAAAGCGACAACGCCGCCTTGTTTTAACAGACGAACGACCGTTTGGATCTGTGTGATCATTTATTTATTTTTTGGTAAGAGGGGCAGTGACGCGTTATTTGTAAAAATGCCTGTAAAATTTAAACGCTCCTCCTCTCTAAAGAAAACAAGCTTCTGTGTTGTGTTTGTATGAATTTTAGCGTTTTCAACGTTCGAAGCATTTTTTAGAGCAGTCAATTGACTGCGCTGCTTCTGCGCTGCCTTATTTTTGACTGACTCAAACCATTCCATAAGCAGATCAATATTCACTGCACGTAATGGCTTATACTTCTTTATCGTTACTAAATTCTTCATAAAACCATGCAAAGTATTAATAGGCACACTATTTTTTTCGAGTTTTTTAGCTAATTCATCCACTGTACCTATTGTACCACCCTGCTTCTCTACAATTTCCAAACATTCCTGAATAACATTCGCTTTTACTGTATTCGAGTGTCTCACTCTTTTTTTAATTTCTCTGTCTTGAGGACTTAATTTTTTACCCGATACATCAGAATGTTTAAGGTTTCTTTCTTTAAGTCTATCTATCAGCTCTTTTATTATCCCGATCTGTTTTTGAATAGATTGTGTCCATAAAAATTGATTTTTCTTCTCCTCCAATGCTTTCAATGCTTTAATTGTGGCTTTTCTGAAATGAAGATCAGCACGATTGGGCTCAATATTCTTCTGAGATGAAATAACATCCTGAAGATGATTAGAATAATTTTTACAATATATTTCCACTTCATTGATATTTTTTACCAATGCCTGTACTCGATACATTAAACTTTGGATTGAAACATCTAGCTTATTAGTAACTATCAGATTCTTATAAGTTATCTTTCCGGCAATGTTTTCTAAACCACTGAGGCAATTTTTAAGCATGCTACACAGTTCTTCCTTACTAAAAAGACGTAATTTAGCGGCTGTTACCTCTCGCAAGGAATTATGAATAATCCATTCTCTTGAAAATAAAGATGAGCTTACCTCTGTTTCCCCATACATCTTAATAAAATGCTTGTACCCTTGCTCCATATAGCGTATGGGATTTTTACCACGTTCTGGATCACTTTTCCAAAAAAACATTGAATCGTCATCTTCATTCTTAGGAGAGTTATTTCCTTGTTCAACCCGATTACTGACTCGCTTTTTCGGATATTTGCGTCTCATGTTCCATTTTAAAAGAGGCATTAAATTTCTGTGTTCACACTCATATTGTGCTTGATTTTTTTGCCAATCAGATATTTCATTGGCTACCCAACGATTCAAATTAACTAACTTAACCTCAACCTTATTCGCCAATTCAGTCATTGAATCAACAGACGATGATTCATCTTGCACTATTTTCGAGCAGGCATCAAGAATAGCGAGCTTACGTTCTCGCGGATATTGCGTTAATTTTTTTCCAGGCCGAAATCGCTTCCCTAGAAACTTAAAAAGTGGGATTAATGCTATTTCACTATAGTCTTTTTCATTTTTTAGCCATTGATCCCTTTCTTTTTTTATCCAACACGATAATCTTTTGGGTTTGATATTAATTTTTTCAGCCAACGCTCTCACTGAAGGAAAACAAGCTCGTCCCTGAGTATCGCATTCTCGTATTAGAGCGGAGCAAATCTTAAGATATTTGAGCCTTTCTCCTTTCTTCATATACTTTATTGCCGTTTCCTTTATTAATTTTAGGGTTTATTGGGTGGCTTATTGTGATCATAAAAATCTATTGTTTTCAGTTGGAACGAATTAAAAAATTTAGATGCATCCCACGTAGATTTTTCTATAAGCTGTTCTGGACGCCATGAAAATTTAGCAAGCTGACTTTTTATATGCTCACACGCATCTATAACATCGTTAAGCCACGAAGTAGAAGCTTCATGTAGTTTTCTATCAGTAAGATCTATTGAATTAAGAAAATTATTTACCGTCTGAAACTGTCCTGCTTCTAGTTGATTTAAATACTTTTTAAGAATATTGTGTTCTCGACTTTTAAAACTTAATCGAAATTTGGTGAAATTATTCTTCCATGCTTCACTGGTATGATACTCTTTTACATGATCCGTTAAAATCCAATCTATTAAGTAGTATCTCGCAAGCATCATCTCCCTTTTCCCTTCGACTTCTACGCGAAAACGGATGTGTCGATGAAAATCAGTATGTTTATTATTTAAATAATGTCTTAAGTAGATTTTTAGTTGATCATCAGTAGGATGCTTCATCTCTTCAAGAATGGCAGATTCAACACTATAGCTATCATACTCATAACTACAGCTATCATACTCATCTAGTTTTTTTTACTCGGTTTTCTTCAGAATCATCTGACGTCCTTAACGATAACCATTCAACAAGAGGAGCTAAGGATTTCATAGTATGATATTCTCCTAATGCTCCTTTATGCTTTTTTAACCGTTCGCACCAACCCCATACAGTTCCTAAAGGATATTCTTTAGCTTTAGGATATACTTTGGCTCTATGTTCTCTGGCTTCATCAAACAATTGAGTAAATAAATAGTGTTTCTTAGTTTTTATAATCACTGCACATTGTTTTAGAAACTTTAATTTTTCATTCAATGAATATGTTTGTCTTACTTTCATTGTGCTTATTATTTTTTTACGCATTGATTTAAATTAAAAAGACTTGGTATCACTCTTTAAAGTAAAAATACCTGTAAAATCTAAACGCTCCTTCTGATCTTTGAAGAAACCAAAACTCTGTGTGTTTGTATGAATTCCAACGTCCGAAGTATTTTTTGTGTCAGCCAATTGACTGTGTTGCTTCTGCATTACCTCATTATTTTGGATTGATTCAAACCAGTTCATAAGAGGAGTAAGATCTACTTCACATAATAGTTTATACCGCTGCAATGTTGATAAATTCCGCATCAAAGCATTCAGAGCCTTAGTAGATACAGAAGAGTTGCTTTTGAGTTTGAGTTTTTGAGCTAATGCATCCATTGTACCAATTGTACCGCCCTGTTCTATTACAATCGTCAAACATTCCTGAATAATGTCCGCTTTTTCTTTATCCCGGTACCTACATCTTTTAAATTTCTTTTTTCCTTGAAGGCTTAATTTTTTACCTGATACATCGGAATGAGAAGGTTTGGATGTTGCCGGAAGTTTATCTATC
>JABDAQ010000003.1 GCA_013289115.1 Gammaproteobacteria bacterium | reverse complement strand
ATTGCACAGTACTATGCCGCAATAAAAATCCTTTCCTGTATTTTCTTGAAGCTCTTTAATACCTGCTAAATCCTTGTTGCTGATGCTTTCTGCATTTTTAACTTCCACTGCGATCAACTTGTGCTGATGTTCCAATACAAAATCGATTTCTTTGCCATCTTTGCTGCGATAAAAACTGATGTCAACTTTTTCACCACTGGAAAAATTGGCTTTCATCATCTCGGAGAGCACAAAGTTTTCAAGCACATGGCCAAAACGATGCGGTTGATTTTTAGCTAAATCTTTGGGTGTAGATTGCAATAAATGACATAGTAGCATCGTGTCGTAAAAATAGAGTTTGTGTGATTTTACAAGCCGTTTTGTGATATTACGATACCAGGGTTTTAGTGTGTGAGTAACGAAAGTATTAGCGAGCAAGCTGCGATAATTTCGTGTGGTTATAGCATTCATAGCAATCTCGCGTCCCAATTGTGCATCATTGATTAAATTACCCGCACGTGCTGCTAAGGATTGTAATAACATAGGCATGCGTTCCGCTTTCTCAAGATTATAAATATGACGTGGATCTTCTAAAGTAATTTTCTGTACATAATTGCGAAACCAATGATCCAGTTGGGTATTTGATACCTGCGCTAATCCAGGATAGCTCGCTTCTTGGATGATTTGTGTCAATGGAATATTTTCTGTTTTGATTTCAGAGAAGTCTTTTGCAAAGCAGCGTTCTAGAAAATTAGATTTACAGTGGCTGATCTCACTACCGCTCAATGGCAACAAGGTAAGCGTTGCCATGCGTCCCACCATTGCGTTTGCCAGCTCTGGAATCGCCATAAGATTAGCTGATCCGGTAAGCAAATAATGGCCATTAGCAGAGTAATCAGAATCAAAAACCATCCGTCTTTGTTCATCTACTAATTTTTTTAGCGGTCTAAATAATTCTGGCACGCGCTGGACTTCATCGAGGATCAGCGGTGTCCCCAACTCTTTTATAAAAGAATAAGGATTACGCATAGCGGCTGCGCGTTCGAGCGCATCATCAAAACTAATGAATTTTGCTGAAAATTCTTTTGCGAGTAATTCTTGTACTAATGTGGTTTTCCCTGCTTGTCGTGGTCCATTGATGTAGACCACGGGGAAGGATTGAAGTGTTTCTAAGATATAGGATTGCAGCTGGCGTTGAATGACTTTCATAACGTCCTCAAAAATTCACTGAATCCATTTTATGCTTTTTGAAAACGAATGGGGGTTTTTATTTTATAAGAGTCTGCTCAATTTCTTGAGCAGACTGATTCGAAATATTTTCAGATCAACACTTGCGCTATTTTTGATTATTAGGAAGGTTCGTTGTTCCTTCATCTTTTAAGAGTTTCTCCTGAGTATTAACTGAATTAAACAAATTGGTACTGCTATTCAACTCTGATGCATCATTATTGTTAGATTTTGTTGGTTTTATTTTTAGACTGCCTCGATAGTCTCTTTGCTTAATTTCTTGTGGTGGTTTCGTTGATAGCCTTTCAAGGGCTTTAAGACGGCTTTTTTTTTCTTCTTCTGTTTCTGTTCTTCCTGTTACTTGACTGGCTATTATCGCAGCTAATATTTCCTTATTGTTTGTACCATTGACGTTTGTTTTATTTGGAGGTAAGGATGACAGCGCCTTAGTTTCCGCTGCGTTTTTTGGATTTAATAAGCTATTGTTTTTTGGTGGTGGTGGTGGTGGCGGCGGCGGTTCTTTTGTCGGAGAAAGAGAAGTCATGTTGTTTTCTAGGCTATCTATTTTATTGCTGACATCTGTTATCGCGATATCAGTGTGTTTAGTTTCGTCCGTAGTAGAGTCTGGAATAGTCGTCAAGTTGTTTGTCGAACGGCCTTCGAGTTGTTTACTGATATTGTTAAGATGATTTTGATACGTTGCTATCTTTACGACGAGATCAACTCGGTGAGCTAGTAATTTTTGAATTTCAATTTGATTGACTTTTGATAATTTCTCTTGTTGATCTTGCTTGGCTTCAGTGTTTTCATCGCATGGTATGAATATGCTGCTACGTTGGATATCAAATTGTTTAACAAGCCTATTAATTTGCCACGTGCATGTTTCTAATGCAGCCTTAGTTTCTAGCTGACTTAGGCACATTTTATTGAGATAATCACACTGAGTATTTAAAGTAATTACGATGCCAGCAAACTGTTCTGCGTCTATATTGAGCGGTAGATTTTTTATAAATGCATCATGTGCATTAAATAGATCATCAAAAGTTTTGTTTTGTAGTTCCATCACTTCTTCTAGTTTTAGTTCCAGCATAAGTGTTCACCTTTTAGAAAGTGTTTTTATAATTCTTCACAACGGCGCAGATGCTAATCCATTTTCATCCTTCCTGTCTATTCTTCGGACCTTAAATTTTTAACGATAACCGGCAGTTGACATCATTCGTTGAGTTTCGCACAATAGCACTCTTAAATTTTTGGAGGGATTCCCGAGCGGTCAAAGGGAGCAGACTGTAAATCTGCCGGCTCAGCCTTCGAAGGTTCGAATCCTTCTCCCTCCATCTAACGTCTGAATGGCGAGTTTTAAATAAAATTAGGATCGTACTGGCGCTGCGGGTGTAGTTCAGTGGTAGAACTTCAGCCTTCCAAGCTGATTGCGTGGGTTCGATTCCCATCACCCGCTCCCTAAATTTTTAAATAGTAAATTGATTCATGATGATATTTAATTAAGCCCACATAGCTCAGTGGTAGAGCACTTCCTTGGTAAGGAAGAGGTCGCCGGTTCAATCCCGGTTGTGGGCTCCAGAGTCTTAATTCTTCTAAAAATGAAAAATTATCTTGATTATAAGTAAGTAATTTGGTAAAGATGTGTCTTGGTTTAAGCACTGGAATTTAACTCTATAGGATGTACAAAATAAAATTCTTAGGCCAGTAGCTCAATTGGCAGAGCGGCGGTCTCCAAAACCGCAGGTTGGGGGTTCGATTCCCTCCTGGCCTGCCAAAGTGCGGTAGGATTTGCAGATTTTTATGAATAAAGAAAATCCAATTTCAGGGCTTGATGCTTTTTTTTGGTTGTTAGTTGCTGCTTTATTTCTTAGCGCTTTGGTTGCTTGTCATTACGTGCAGTCCATGCAATTATCGAGTGTCGTGTATTTTGTCGCTTGGTTTATTGTTGGCATGGGTTCAGCGCTCATTGCTTACCAAACATCGCAAGGCAAGCGAATTTGGGCTTTGGCTCAAAGCGCTAGAGTGGAATTGCGTAAAGTGGTTTGGCCGACGCGTCAAGAAACGATTCGTATAACAATGCTTGTTATGGCTGTTGTTGGTATCACTGCCTTGTTTTTATGGGCCGTTGATAGTTTTTTACTGTGGCTTTTTTCTTTTTTAATCTCATATAACAATGGTTGATATGTTCGAGGAAATTCAATCAGATTTGCACGGCGATTTTTTAGGAAAGTCGCCTGGAGCGGATGTTTCTCAGCTCGATCTTGAACAAATGGCTTCTATGTCTTGGTACGTTGTTCATGTGCGTTCTGGGCAAGAACGTAAAGTGATTGAAGCTTTAAAAAAGCGTATTGAACAGCATCAACTGGATAAGCAATTTGGGCGTATTGTAGTTCCTAAAGAACAGGTTGTAGAAATGCGGCATGGACGCCGACGAAAAACTTCACGTAAGTTTTTTCCGAGCTATGTGTTAATTGAAATGAATATGAATGAGGAGAGTTGGTATTTGGTGCGTCATACTCGGGATGTGCTTACTTTTTTGGGTGGATCCGGTAAGAAACCTGTACCTCTTTCTCAAAAAGAGGTTGCTGATGTTGTGCAGCGAATCGAAGAGGGTTCTAGTAAGCCAAGACCTAAGGTTCTATTTGAGCCGGGCGAAGTTATTCGTGTTGTTGAAGGACCATTTTCAGATTTTAATGGTGTGGTGGAAGAGGTTAATTATGATAAAAACCGCTTACGTGTTTCAGTATTAATTTTTGGTCGCCCCACGCCTATTGAATTAGAGTTTGGTGAAGTAAAGAAAGGTTAAAGTGAATGTTTGCGTGCGCATTCAATTCAAGTCTTCTAGAGGAAAGTATATAAATTATGGCCGCTAAGAAATTTCAAGGGGCACCTGTAAAACTGCAAATAAAAGCGGGCGAGGCGAATCCTAGTCCGCCGATCGGTCCGGCTTTGGGTCAACGCGGTGTTAATATCGCAGAATTTTGCAAAGCATTTAATGCGAAGACTCAAACGATTGAAAAAGGCACTCCGCTGCCTGTTGTGATCACTGTGTATCAAGATCGTAGTTTTGTATTTGTTGTCAAAACGCCTCCTGCTGCTTATTTAATTTTGAAAGCAGCCAAGGCTGCTTCAGGCAGTGCAACGCCTAATTTGAAGAAAGTAGGTACGGTGACTCGGAAGCAACTCGAAGAGATTGCTACGATTAAATTGCCTGATTTGACAGCTGCTAATTTAGAGGCCGCTGTTAGAACGATTGCGGGTACGGCTAGCAGTATGGGTATTGAAGTGAAAGAGGAAAAATAATATGCCTCGTAAAACAAGTAAGCGTATGCAGGCTATCAAAAAAGATCTAACATCCGGTTTGCTGTATTCATTTACAGATGCAGTAAATTTGCTTAAAAAAGTATCCTGCGTTAAGTTCACTGAAAGCGTGGATGTTAGTATTAATCTGGATATGAAAAAATCTTCAGAGGCTGTGTTTCGTGGGGCTGTTGTGTTGCCGCACGGTACAGGGCGCATAGCACGTGTTGCAGTATTTGCACAAGGGCAACAGGCTGAGGCTGCTAAAGAGGCTGGCGCTGATGTTGTCGGCTGTGAAGATTTAGTCGCTTTAATGAAGGACGGTGATCTTAATTTCCAGGTCGTTATTGCAACACCGGATACAATTCCGATTGTTGCACCTTTAGGATCGCTTTTGGGTCCTAGAAATATTATGCCAAATCCAAAATTAGGCACGGTTACGATGGAAGTGGGTGAGGCTGTTAAGCAAGCGAAGACAGGTCAAGTTCGTTACCGCGCGGATAAAGCAGGCGTTTTACATGTTTGTATTGGTAAGTTAACGTTTGAGTCTAGACAATTATTAGAAAATTTCCGAGCGTTGTTAGCGGGTATTTTAAGTAAAAGAACGAGTATGTCTAAAAATCTATTTAAAAAAATTACGCTATCGAGTACGATGGGTCCTGGATTAGTATTGGATTCTGCTGCGCTTGATGTAGTTTAATTTTCTATTTCTAATTAGCGTGTTTGAATGGCAGTGTTAGTCTGCTGATGTTCATGAGGAGATTCGTGTGGCGCTTAAACTTAAAGAAAAACAGGCCATTGTTGTAGAGATTGGAGCTGTTGCGCGTGATGCGCATGCTGTGGTTACTGCACAGTATCGTGGATTAAACGTAGCGCAAATGACACAATTGCGTAGGCAAGCGCGTGATTCCGGTGTTTATTTGCGTGTTGTGCGCAATACATTGGCGCGCCGTGCTTTGGAAAATACAAAGTTTGCTTGTTTGATAGATACGTTGATGGGCCCTTTGGTTTTGGCTTTTTCACAGAAAGAACCTGCTTCTGCTGCCCGTTTACTGCGTTCGTTTGCTAAAGAGCATAAACAAATTTGTGTACATTCTTTAGCTTTTGATGAGGAGTTATTGCCAGCTTCTGATTTGGATAAATTGGCTGATCTTCCAACGAAAGAAGAGGCAATTGCTCGTTTAATAACCGTACTGAATGCAGTGCCGAGTGGATTTGTTCGTACGTTAACTGCGCTTCCTGCTCAGTTTGTTCGTACTATCACGACACTGTCTGAAGTTGCTACTGAATAGTAAAGCTACACATCATTTATTTTTTTGGAGAGTTGTTATTATGGCTACATCGTCACCTTCTGTTCCTGAGATTGTACAGATTATCAGTGATTTGCGTGTAAAAGAGTTGATGGTACTGACTAAATCTTTAAGAGAAGAATTTGATCTTCCCGTTGATATGCCTATTGCTTTTTCCTCTGCTGCTCCTGGCGCCTCTGCTCCGCAGCAACAACTTGCTGAGGAAAAGACTGAGTTTACTGTCAAGATGACAAGCTTTGGAAGTAATAAAATCAGTGTTATTAAAGTCATTCGCGAGCTTGTACCATCGCTTAATGGCTTAAAAGAGGCTAAAGAATTCGTAGAAAGCGTAGAACGTGCTCCTGTGCTTGTTAAGGAACATGCGACTAAAGCGGATGCAGACGCTGTGAAGAAAAAATTAGAGGAAGCAGGTGCCACAGCTGTTATTGAGTAATGAGTTTCAATATGGTTGCACGCCGCCGTTGAGCGGCAGGTTGCAGTGTTTCTTTTTTTATCTGGTAAATTCGTACGTGCCTTTCTCGGGTTTTTATACTTTCTGTTTTCTTCTAAGGTGAGTCTTGATGGCAGTTCAGATGTCGACGGTATGGGGTGATTCTAAATCTAATCTTACGCGTGTAGCTAAAAAGCGCAAGTCTGAGTATTCAGTCACAGAAAAGAAGCGTATTCGTAAAAGTTTTGGAAAACAAATTCCGATTGTTGATCCTCCCTATCTTTTAGAGACGCAAATCGATTCTTATCGGAGCTTTTTATATGGAGGCGGTTTGGAAGCTGCTTTCAATTCAGTTTTTCCTATTAACGGGTATGCGTCTAAAGATCCTGCTTTAGAATATGTTGAATACCGTATCGGTGAACCGTCTTTTGATGTGAAAGAATGTCAGAACAGAGGTTTGACCTATGCTGCCCCTTTACGTGTCAAAATGCGTCTGAAGATTTACGACAAAGATGCGCTTGGAACAACTCAGGTCATCAAAAGTATTAAAGAGCAGGAAGTTTACATGAGCGAACTTCCATTAATGACAGAAAACGGTAGCTTTGTTATCAATGGCACTGATCGCGTGGTTGTGTCGCAGTTGCATCGTTCGCCTGGATTATTTTGCGAGCACGATAAGGGTAAAACACATTCTTCAGGTAAGCTCTTATACGCTGCACGTATTATTCCATACCGTGGTTCATGGATTGATTTTGAATTTGATCCTAAAGACATTCTCTATGTTCGTTTTGACCGTAGGCGTAAATTTATCGCAACCGTTTTCTTGCGTGCCTTGGGTTATACCACGGAAGAAATGTTAGCCTTTAGTTATGTTAATAATGTATTTCATTTCCAGGATGAAACATTAATTTTAGATTTAGTGCCTGAACGTTTATACGGCGAAACCGCAGCTATCGACATTAAAGATGAGGAAGGTAATGTAATCGTTGAACAGGGTCGTCGTATTGCAAATCGACAAATTCGTCAGATTAAAGAGGCCAAGATCAAACAGTTAAGTCTGCCTCTTGATTACTTGGTAGGCAAGACAGTAGCTAAGTCAATTGTTAATGAGGATACAGGGGAACTTTTGTTAGAGGCTAATACGGAATTGAGCAATGATAAAATTAAATTACTTCTAGAGGCTCAGATCAAAACGATTGAGGTGTTATATACTAACGAACTCAATCAAGGGGATTATATTTCTAAGACATTACGTTTAGATCCGAGTAGTACACAACAAGAAGCTTGGATTGAGATTTATCGCGTTATGCGTCCTGGTGAGCCGCCTACAAAAGAGGCGGCAGAAACTCTTTTGAAAAATCTGTTTTTTTCTGCTGATCGTTATGATCTTTCAGAAGTAGGGCGCATGAAGTTTAATCGACGCTTAGGTCGAACAGAAAACACGGGTCCTGGTATTTTATCGAAAGAAGATATTGTCGATGTTTTGAAATTGTTGATCGATATTCGTGATGGTAAAGGACAGGTGGATGATATTGATCATTTAGGGAATCGCCGTGTTCGCAGTGTCGGCGAAATGGCAGAAAATCAGTTTCGTTTGGGTTTGATCCGTGTTGAGCGTGCTGTTAAAGATCGTTTGGCCATCGCTGAGGCAGAGGATCTCATGCCGCAGGATTTAATCAATGCTAAACCTATTTCTGCAGCAGTGAAGGAATTTTTTGGTTCCAGTCAGTTGTCGCAGTTTATGGATCAGGTAAATCCTTTATCAGAGATTACGCATAAACGACGTGTTTCAGCCTTAGGTCCGGGAGGATTAACGCGTGAGCGTGCAGGGTTTGAAGTGCGTGACGTACATCCAACACATTATGGCCGTCTTTGTCCGATTGAAACGCCTGAAGGACCCAATATCGGTTTAATTAATTCGTTAGCTATTTATGCACGTACCGATGTTTACGGATTCATTGAAACACCTTATCGTAAAGTGAAAGAAGGTCGTGTTACCGATGAAATTCAGTACTTGTCGGCGATTGATGAAGGCAATTATGTGATTGCACAAGCAAATACACGTCTTGATGTATCAGGCTATTTAATCGATGATCTTATTCCATGCCGTCATCGTAATGAGTCAACTTTGACAACGGCTGATAAAGTTGAATACATGGATATTTCTCCTTGTCAGATTGTTTCTGTTGCAGCTTCTTTGATTCCATTTTTAGAACATGATGATGCAAATCGTGCTTTGATGGGCTCGAACATGCAGCGTCAAGCGGTTCCTACTTTGCGTACGGAAAAGCCTTTGGTTGGTACAGGGATAGAACGCAAAGTGGCTATTGATTCCGGTGTTGTTGTGTTGGCTAAGCGCGGTGGTATTGTTGATTCTGTTGACGCTGGACGCATTGTTGTACGCGTGACTGAAGATGAAATAGAGAGAGGTTCTGGTGTCGATATTTATAACCTGACAAAATATACGCGTTCTAATCAAAATTCTTGCATTAATCAAAGGCCGCTCGTTGCTTTAGGTGACCGAATTGCTCAAGGGGATGTTTTAGCAGATGGTCCTTCTACTGATCTGGGTGAATTAGCGTTAGGTCGTAATTTGTTAGTCGCATTCATGCCTTGGAATGGATATAACTTTGAAGATTCTATTCTTATTTCAGAACGTGTTGTTTCTGAAGATAAATTTACCACGATTCATATTGAGGAACTCACGTGCATTGCACGCGATACTAAATTGGGTGCAGAAGAAATTACGGCTGATATTCCTAATGTCGGCGAAAGTGCTTTAGCTAAATTGGATGAAGTAGGGATTGTGCATTTAGGCGCTTGGGTTGAAGCAGGCGATATTCTGGTCGGTAAGGTTACGCTTAAAGGCGAGACCCAATTAACACCGGAAGAAAAATTATTACGCGCTATTTTTGGTGAAAAGGCATCTGATGTAAAAGATACTTCCTTGCGTGTTCCCTCGGGTATGAAAGGAACCGTTATTGATGTTCAGATTTTCATACGTGATGGTCTTGCAAAAGATAGTCGTGCTTTGGATATTGAAAAAACCGCTTTAGAAAAGATTAGAAAAGATTTATACGATGGATTTAGAATTCATGAGCAAGATTGTTATCAACGTGCTGAGCGATTATTGCTCGGTCAAGTTGCGCAAAGTGGTCCAGGTAAATTAAAGTCTGGCGTGGTGATTACCGCAGATTATTTGCATAGTTTAAAAAGAGAAGATTATTTCTTGATTCAAATTCAAGATGATTTAGTTGCAACACAGCTTGAAGAAATTTCCGAGCAGGTGCGACAAGAACGTTTAAATTTAGAAAAGCGATTTGAGAGTAAGCGTGAAAAATTAACACAAGGGGATGATCTTGCACCGGGTATTTTAAAGATTGTTAAAGTATATCTTGCTGTGAAGCGTCGTATTCAGCCAGGGGATAAGATGGCAGGTCGTCATGGTAACAAAGGCGTTGTTTCTACCATTGTTCCATTGGAGGATATGCCTCATATGGCCGATGGCACGCCTGTTGATATTGTTTTGAATCCTCTTGGTGTGCCTTCACGTATGAACGTGGGCCAAGTTCTTGAGACACATTTAGGTTGGGCAGCCAAAGGTCTTGGTTTAAAAATAGGTCGTATGCTGGATGAAAAAGTAGCATTGACAGATTTGCGCGCTTTTCTAGATGAAATTTATATGAAGCACGCAGGCTCTCAGCAAAGTGTTGATATTTCTACTTTGACAGATACGGAACTTTATGAATTAGCCAAAAATCTACGCGACGGTGTACCGATGGCAACGCCTGTGTTTGATGGTGTTACTGAAGTTGAAATTAAACGTATGTTGCGTTTGGCTAATTTGCCAGAAAACGGTCAAACCTATTTGTATGATGGTAGAACAGGTATTCGTTTCGAACGACCTGTCACGGTTGGTTATATGTACATGTTAAAGCTCAACCATTTGGTTGACGATAAGATGCACGCGCGTTCTACAGGCTCTTATAGTTTGGTTACGCAACAACCGTTGGGAGGTAAAGCACAATTTGGTGGTCAGCGTTTTGGTGAAATGGAAGTTTGGGCACTGGAAGCGTATGGTGCTGCTTATACTTTGCAAGAAATGCTCACTGTAAAATCAGATGATGTTTCTGGGCGTATAAAGATGTATAAAAATATTGTAGATGGCGATCATCGAATGGAGCCTGGTATGCCTGAGTCGTTTAATGTACTTGTAAAAGAAATACGTTCATTGGCTATTAATGCTGAACTAGAAGCGAAAGAAGATTAATTGAGTGTTGCTACCTATTTTGATCTGTAGGGGGAAATAACCTTGACTGATGCGAGCAAATCGAAATCATCACTATCTGAAAGTCCTATTTCTATGGAGGGATTTGAGCGAATGAACGCTGCTAAAGCAGCGAAGCCGTTAATGTCGGATTTATTAGAATTGCTGAAGCAAGAAGATTATTTAGGTGAGTTTGATCATATTCGTATCGGGCTAGCTTCACCCGAAATGATTCGCTCATGGTCGTATGGCGAAGTAAAAAAACCTGAGACTATCAATTACCGTACCTTTAAACCTGAACGTGATGGTTTATTTTGCGCCAAAATTTTTGGTCCCATTAAAGACTATGAATGCTTGTGTGGTAAATATAAACGTTTAAAGCATCGTGGCGTGATTTGTGAAAAGTGTGGTGTTGAGGTAGCACTGACCAAAGTGCGTAGAGAACGCATGGGTCACATTGAATTAGCAACGCCTGTTGCTCATATTTGGTTTTTAAAATCATTGCCATCGCGTATCAGTTTGCTATTGGATATGACTTTGCGTGATATCGAACGCGTACTTTATTTTGAAGCGTTTGTTGTGATTGATCCAGGTATGACTCCTTTGCAAAGAGGTCAATTGCTGACGGATGACACTTATCTCGAAGCGATAGAAGAATACGGGGATGAGTTTGATGCACGTATGGGGACAGAGGCGATACGAAAATTATTGACCACTTTAAACATCGAAGAAGATATTGCTTTATTACGCCGTGAAATTGCTAATACAGGGTCTGAAACCAAATTAAAAAAGTATACAAAACGGCTTAAATTGCTTGAATCATTTCACGCTTCGGGTAATAAACCAGAATGGATGGTATTAACGGTATTGCCTGTATTGCCACCTGATTTGCGTCCTTTAGTTCCATTGGATGCCGGGCGCTTTGCCACCTCTGATCTCAATGATCTCTATCGACGTGTTATCAATAGAAATAATCGGTTGAAGCGTTTATTAGAGTTATGTGCGCCGGATATTATCGTGCGCAATGAAAAACGCATGCTGCAAGAATCGGTGGATGCTTTGCTTGATAACGGGCGTCGAGGTCGTGCTATCGCCAGTAGCAATAAACGTCCTTTAAAATCTTTAGCGGATATGATCAAAGGGAAACAGGGGCGTTTCCGTCAAAATCTATTAGGTAAACGTGTCGATTATTCGGGGCGTTCTGTTATTGTGGTAGGTCCTACTTTGATGTTACATCAATGCGGGTTACCTAAAAAAATGGCTTTAGAACTTTTTAAACCGTTTATTTTTAGTAAATTGCAATTTCGTGGTCTCGCTAGCACGATAAAAGCAGCAAAAAAGATGTTGGATTATGAAGCACCTGAGGTTTGGGATATTTTGGAAGAGGTTATTCGCCAGCATCCTATCTTATTGAATCGTGCGCCTACGTTGCATCGACTTGGCATTCAAGCATTTGAACCGGTATTAGTCGAAGGTAAAGCAATTCAATTGCATCCTTTGGTATGTACAGCCTATAACGCAGATTTTGACGGCGACCAAATGGCTGTGCACGTGCCTTTAACGTTAGAAGCGCAGTTAGAAGCACGTGCTTTGATGATGTCGACTAATAATATTTTGTCGCCTGCCAATGGTGAGCCTATTATCTTGCCATCGCAAGATGTTGTTTTAGGCTTATATTACGCGACACGTGAAAATGTGAATGCACAAGGGCAGGGTTTGATCTGCGCTGATGTCAATGATGTGCGTCAACTGTATGAGATGGATTTGGTTGGTTTGCACGCGCGTATTAAAGTGCGCATTAAAGAAATAATGTTTGATGCGCAGGGTAATCGAACAGAAAGTACTCGGTTGATTGAAACTACGGTAGGACGTGCTTTGTTAAGCGATATTTTACCAGAGGGTTTACCCTTCGATCTGATCAATCGTGTTCTGAACAAAAAAGCAATTTTGCAGCTTATTAATGAATGCTATCGTTGTCGTGGTTTAAAAGCGACGGTTATGTTTGCTGATCAATTGATGTATATGGGATTTTCGTATGCAACGCGTGCAGGTATTTCAATTGGCATTGAAGACTTAATTATCCCTGAGAGTAAGGCACAAATTTTAGCGTCTGCTGAAGCAGAAGTAAAAGAAATTGAATCTCAGTATACGTCTGGACTAGTGACGCAAGGCGAACGTTACAATAAAGTTGTTGATATTTGGTCGCGCACGAATGATCAGATCGCTAAAGCGATGATGGAAAAGTTGGCGAAAGAGATTGTAGTGAATGCTAAGGGGGAACAGGTTATACAGGAATCGTTTAATCCTGTTTATATGATGGCTGATTCGGGTGCGCGAGGTTCGCCTGCACAGATGCGTCAGTTGGCAGGTATGCGCGGTTTGATGACGAAGCCAGATGGATTCATTATCGAAACGCCGATTACGGCAAACTTTCGCGAAGGACTCGATGTATTGCAATATTTTATTTCGACGCACGGTGCACGTAAAGGATTAGCTGATACCGCTTTAAAGACGGCTAATTCAGGTTATTTAACGCGTCGTCTCGTCGATGTGGCACAAGATATCGTTATTACAATTAAAGACTGCGGTAGTTTATACGGTATTGTTGTGAGCTCGCATGTTGAAGGCGGTGAAATTATGGTTCCATTGCGTGAACGCGTATTGGGACGTGTGCTCGCTGAAGATGTTAGTTTACCAGGGAATGATGATCAGGTGCTCGAGCGTGGCACTTTATTAGATGAACATTGGGTTGCTCTTTTGGAGGAGCGTGGAGTTGATCAAGTTAATGTGCGATCTCCGATAACCTGTGAATCGACTCAAGGTATTTGTGCTGCTTGTTATGGCCGTGATCTGGCACGTAGACACTTAGTGAATATTGGTGAGGCGGTGGGTGTTATTGCAGCACAATCGATTGGCGAACCAGGTACTCAGCTTACAATGCAGACTTTCCACATCGGAGGTGCTGCGTCTCAGATTGCTGTTGTGAGTAACATTCAAGTCAAGTCAAAAGGTAAAATTAAATTACGTAATATTAAATTGGTTCAACACAATGCAGGTCATTATGTAACAGTATCTCGTTCAGGCGAATTAGCATTATTAGATGCGCAGGGTCGCGAACGTGAACGTTATAAAGTTCCTTACGGAGCCAATATTAGTGTTGCAGATGGCGCTGAGGTAAAACCGGGCCAAATTGTCGCACAGTGGGATCCCCATACTCATCCCATCGTGGCAGAAGTGGCAGGTTATATAAAATTTATCGATTTGATCGATGGTGTTACTATGAATCGTCAGACAGATGAGATGACGGGTTTAAGTAGTATTGTCGTGACGGATGCAAAACAGCGAGGCCCAAGTGGGAAAGAGTTTCGTCCCATGGTACGCTTGACGGATGATCAAGAGAACGACTTATTTTTACCAGGTACCAATTTGCCTGCTCACTATTTCTTGCCTGTAAATGCAGTTGTGACAATTGAAGATGGTGGATTGATCGGTGTGGGCGATATTATTGCGCGTATTCCCCAAGAGACGTCAAAAACACGCGATATTACAGGAGGTTTGCCACGAGTTGCTGATTTGTTTGAAGCACGAAAACCGAAAGAGCCTGCAGTTTTGGCTGAAATTGCAGGGATAGTGGGTTTCGGTAAAGAAACAAAAGGTAAACGACGTTTGGTTATTACTGGTTCTAATGGTGAAACATTTGAGGCATTAATTCCAAAATGGCGTCATGTCACTGTTTTTGAAGGAGAACATGTTGAGCGTGGCGAAACAGTTGCGGACGGTCCGTTAAATCCACACGATATCTTACGTCTTCTCGGCGTCAGTGCTTTAACTCATTATATTGTGAGTGAGGTGCAAGAAGTTTATCGTTTACAGGGCGTTAAAATTAACGATAAGCATATCGAAGTTATCGTACGGCAAATGCTTCGTAAAGTGGTTGTTTTAGATTCAGGTGATAGTGACTATTTAAAAGGAGAACATGCTGATAAAGCACGTTTCAAAGAAGAGCAAAAAAAATTAGTAGCAGCTGGAAAGTTGCCGGCACGTTCTGATCCTGTTTTATTAGGAATTACTAAAGCTTCGTTAGCAACGGATTCATTTATTTCTGCAGCTTCGTTTCAGGAAACAACGCGTGTATTGACTGAAGCGGCTGTTACTGGAAAACGAGATGAACTGAGAGGTTTAAAAGAAAACGTTATAGTAGGGCGTTTAATTCCAGCAGGCACAGGATTTGCATATCATATGCAGCGTCGTCAACAACGTATGGCGGCACGTGCGGCTAAGCAGAAAAAGTTGGCTGCTACGCACACATTGAGTGCACAAGAAGTAGAACAAGCGCTTAGTCAAGCATTGTCAGAATCTAAAGGAAAAACTGATTCTTCTTCTTGACAGTGTAAGGTTCCTCTTTTAGAATTCGGTCCCCTGTTTAATAACAGGGGCCTTTTTATTTTTAGTTTTTTGAGTTATGCATGCCAACGATTAATCAATTAGTGCGTAAACCCCGTGTGAGAAGTAAAAAAAGGTCGTCAGCGCCTGCATTAGCTTGTTCTCCACAAAAACGTGGAGTGTGTACGCGTGTTTATACTGTAACGCCTAAGAAACCTAATTCAGCTTTACGTAAGGTTGCGCGTGTTCGATTAACGAACAAAATGGAAGTGACTACCTATATCGGGGGTGAAGGTCATAATTTACAAGAACATTCTGTTGTTTTAATTCGCGGCGGTCGTGTTAAAGATTTACCGGGTGTTCGTTATCATATTGTTCGTGGTGCACTCGATACGGCGGGTGTTACTAGCCGTAAGCAGGGCCGTTCTAAGTACGGCACAAAACGTCCCAAAGAATAAAGTGTAATGAATTAGGATTTAAGATAATGCCAAGAAGACGTGTTGCTGATAAAAGAGATATTTTGCCTGATCCGATCTTCAGTAGTGAACTCATTAGTAAGTTTGTTAACTGTGTGATGCGTGATGGTAAAAAATCTGTTGCCGAAAAGATCGTGTACGGTGCTTTACGGTTCGTCAATGAGCGTATGCTTAAGCAGAAAGTGCAAGACAAACCTGAAGAAGAAGGGGGTGAAGAGGGCGGCGGTGCTTCATCAGTCTCTTTAGATTATGAAGCTGTATTAGCTGTATTTGAACAAGCATTGGATAATATTCGTCCCAGCGTTGAGGTTAGACCAAGACGTGTCGGCGGTGCGACCTATCAGATTCCAGTCGAGGTTCGTCCCGTTAGACGCAATTCTTTAGGTATGCGCTGGTTAATTTTTGCTGCAACGCAACGTAGTGAAAAAGTCATGTCCTTGCGTTTGGGCGCTGAAATTTTGGATGCGTATAACAATAAAGGTATCGCAGTGAGAAGACGTGAAGACACATACCGTATGGCTAAAGCGAATCAGGTCTTTGGCCATCTTCGTTCATATGGTTAATAAGAAGAATTTAAGTTTTATTCTCGATGACCGCACAAGTATTTAAAGAATTTGAGTAGGTATTCCTGTGGCTGCTTTGGAACGATTAACGCCAATAGAACACTATCGTAACATTGGAATTATTGCGCATATTGATGCAGGTAAGACGACAACAACAGAGCGTATTTTATACTACACCGGCATTTCTCATAAACTGGGTGAAGTGCATGCGGGTACGGCTGTTATGGATTGGATGGCGCAAGAACAAGAACGTGGTATCACTATTACATCCGCTGCGACAACTTGTTACTGGAGTGGTATGGGACAACAGTATCCAGAACATCGTGTCAATATTATCGATACGCCCGGTCATGTTGATTTCACGATTGAAGTTGAGCGTTCTTTGCGTGTGCTCGATGGTGCTTGTGTTGTTTTTTGTGCCGTCAGCGGCGTGGAGCCTCAATCGGAGACTGTTTGGCGTCAAGCAAATAAATATCATGTTCCTCGTATTGCATTTGTAAATAAAATGGATCGTGAAGGGGCTAATTTCTTGCGCGTCGTTGAACAAATTAAGCAGCGTCTTGGCGCACATCCCGTACCGATTCAATTGCCGATAGGCAGTGGAGAAGGATTTGAAGGTGTAATTGATCTAGTACAGATGAAGGCTATTTATTGGGAAGAGGCCAGTCAGGGTATGCGGTTTGAATATCGTGATATTCCATCTGCTTGTTTGGCAGAGGCTCAGATCTGGCATGAGAAATTAATTGAAATTATTGCTGAAGCAAATGAAACGATTACTGAACGTTATTTAGAAGGTTCTCAATTTACGGCTGAAGAGATTAGAAAAGCTTTGCGTATCATGACTTTAGATAATAGAGTAGTGCCTGTATTGTGCGGCTCTGCTTTTAAAAATAAAGGTGTTCAGGCTATGTTAGATGCGGTTATTGAGTATTTGCCTGCTCCTAATGAAGTGCCGCCTATGCAGGGCATATTGGATGATGCTAAGGAAACGATCGCGGTGAGACATCCCAATGATCAAGAACCTTTCTCTGCTTTAGCTTTTAAAGTAACTACTGATCCGTTTGTCGGATCTTTAGTTTATTTTCGCGTTTACTCAGGGATAATCAACAGTGGCGATGCTGTTTATAATCCAGGCAGAAGTAGAAAGGAACGTATTGGTCGTATTGTTCAGATGCACGCTAATAGTCGCGAAGAGATTAAGCAGGTTCGTTCAGGTGATATAGCTGCTGCGGTTGGTTTAAAAAACACGAGTACAGGAGATACTTTATGCGATCCGAATAATATTATTACTTTGGAGCGTATGGAGTTTCCAGAGCCAGTTATATCGGTTGCTTTGGAGCCGAAAACTAAAGCCGATCAAGAAAAGATGTCGATTGCTTTGAGCAAATTAGTGCAAGAAGATCCATCTTTTCGTGTCCATATAGATGAAGAATCAACGCAAACCATTATTTCTGGTATGGGTGAGTTGCATCTCGAAATCATTGTGGATCGTATGAAGCGCGAATTCAGTGTTGAAGTAAGTGTGGGTAAGCCGCAGGTGGCTTATCGTGAAACGATTCGCAAATTGATTGAGCAAGAAGGTAAGTTTATACGCCAAAGTGGTGGTCGTGGTCAGTACGGTCATGTTTGGTTGCGTATTGAACCTTTGGATATTGGTCAAGGCTATGTTTTTGTGAACGCTATTGTTGGAGGTATTATTCCCAAAGAATACATTCCAGCGATTGATAAAGGTGTGCGCGAACAGTTAGCTAACGGTGTTATTGCAGGGTATCCTGTTGTTGATGTAAAAGTAACTGTATTTGATGGTTCTTTTCATGAAGTTGATTCAAGCGAGCTTGCCTTTAAGATTGCTGGATCGATCGCTTTTAAAGAAGGCGCACGCAAAGCAAGTCCAGTTATTTTAGAACCTATTATGAAAGTAGAAATTATTACACCTGAAGAGTATATGGGTGATGTTGTAGGTGATCTGAATCGTCGTCGTGGTATTTTGCAAGATGTAGAAGATATTTCTGGTTCAGGAAAAAATATTCGCGCGGAAGTTCCATTGTCTGAAATGTTTGGGTATGCTACGGACCTACGTTCTAAAACTCAAGGACGTGCTACTTATACGATGGAATTTGCTCGGTATAAAGAGGCTCCGTCTCATATTGCGGACGCTATGCTTCGTGAGGCATAAAATCAATTAATTGTTAGTGGGGAAATTTGCATGGCAACAGCGGTATTTGATCGAAAAAATAAGTCGCATATAAATGTTGGGACTATAGGGCATGTTGATCACGGTAAAACGACATTATCGGCAGCGATAAGCAAACGCACTTCTAAAAAATATGGTGGTGAATTTAGACGGTTTTCAGAGATAGATAATGCGCCTGAAGAGAAGGCCCGTGGAATAACAATTGCTACTTCACATATTGAATATGAAAGTGATAAACGACATTATGCACACGTGGATTGTCCAGGTCATGCCGATTATGTGAAAAACATGATCACAGGTGCGGCTCAGATGGATGGAGCGATATTAGTGGTGAGTGCGGATGATGGTCCTATGCCTCAGACACGCGAACATATTTTGTTGGCGAGTCAGATTGGTGTTAAGAAAATTGTGGTTTTTGTGAATAAGGCCGATTTAGTAGATGATAAGGAATTATTAGAAATAGTGGAATTAGATACCAGAGAGTTATTGAACAAATATGGTTATTCAGGTGATACAGCTCCGGTGATATTTGGTTCAGCTTTAAAAGCACTCGAAGGTGATGAAGGAAAGTTAGGTGCAGAAGCCATTGATGCTCTATTGGATGCAATGGATAGTTACTTCGAAGAACCTGAGCGTGAAACAGATAAGCCATTTTTGATGCCGATTGAAGATGTGTTTACGATTCCTGGTCGAGGCACGGTGGTTACAGGACGCATTGAGCGTGGCAGAATTAAAACAGGTGAAGAAGTAGAAATTGTTGGTTTGCGCTCTGTGCAAAAGACAACAGTCATTGGCGTTGAAATGTTTCGTAAGACTTTAAATGATGGAATGGCGGGTGATAATGTTGGAATCTTGTTAAGAGGAATTAAGCGAGAAGATGTAGAGCGTGGTCAAGTATTATCAAAACCGGGTAGTACAAAAGCATATAAAAGATTTAAAGCTGAAATATATGTTCTGAGTAAAGAGGAAGGCGGTAGACATACTGCTTTTATGGATAAGTACAAACCTCAGTTCTATTTAAGAACAGCTGACGTTACAGGTGAGATTAGATTGGGCCAAGGTACTGATTTAGTTTTACCGGGTGATAGTGTACAGGTTGAGATTGGTTTAATTGCTGATATACCAGTGGAGCAAGGACAGCGGTTTGCGATTCGTGAAGGGGGTAAAACCGTCGGTGCTGGCGTAATTACTGAATTATTTGAATAACTTACAGGTATCTTAATTCTATGTCTGTTAAAAGCCAGATGATCCGTATTTTGCTTACATCGTTTGATCATCGTTTAATTGATCAAGCAACTAAGAAGATAGTTGATTCTTTGAAGCGTATGGGTGCTATGATTTGTGGTCCTGTACCTTTGCCTACTAGGAAAAAGAAGCATACGATCTTAACTTCGCCTAATGGTGATAAAGATGCTCGTGATCAGCTTGAGATACGTACACATAGACGGCTCATTGATATCCATGAATCGACAGATAAAACAGCAGATGCTTTAAAGCGATTGGATGATTTGCCTGCTGAAGTGAGTATTGAAGTGAAGACAGGCGAAGAATAGATAAGTAGCAAAAAAGGTAGTTTATGGTAGTTGGTTTAATTGGCCGTAAATGGGGCATGACTCAGTTCTATACAGAAGAGGGGCGATTCGTTCCGATTACTGTTATTGAGGTATCTCCTAATCGGGTTACACAGATTAAAACAGAAGAGAAGGATGGTTATCGAGCTGCTCAAGTTACTTGTGGAAAGCGTTCTGTAACGCGCTTAACTAAACCGAAATTAGGGCATTTTCGCAAAGCGGATGTGGAAGCCGGCCTTGGTTTATGGGAGCTTGATTTTGTTGCTGGATCTGATCAAGTATTGACTGTTGGTTCAAGCATTTTAGTTGCTGATGTATTCAAACCAGGTCAGTGTGTCAGTGTTACGGGCATTACTAAAGGTAAAGGTTTCTCTGGCGTCATTAAACGTCATCATTTTTCTTCTCAGGATGCGACACATGGCAATTCTTTGTCGCATAGAGCACCTGGATCAATTGGTCAAAGACAATCGCCGGGTCGTGTATTTAAGGGAAAAAAAATGGCAGGCCAGTTGGGAAATAAGCGTCGTACTATTCAGTCTTTAGAAGTTGTTAAGGTAGACGTCGATCGTAATTTATTGTTAATTAGGGGTTCCGTGCCAGGAAGTCCTGGTGGGTTTGTGTTGGTTCGAAAGGCAGTGCGTGAAGGTGGCTAAAGAGTCACGTTGATATTATACGGTTCTCAACACAAGGTTGAATCATGCAAGTTAGTTTAGTGACAAATAATAATACGGTGGAGCAAATGATTGATTTATCTGATCAAGTATTTGCTTATAAGTTTAATGAAGGCTTGATTCATCGAGTAGTTGTTGCTTGTTTGTCTAGTGCAAGACAAGGAACGCGTGCCCAAAAAAATCGCGCAGCCGTATCGGGCGGTGGTAAAAAACCGTGGCGGCAAAAAGGTTCTGGACGTGCTCGTGCAGGAACGATTCGAAGTCCGATTTGGCGTAAGGGAGGCGTAACTTTTGCTGCTACTCCGAGAGATTATACGAAGAAAGTAAATAAAAAGACGTATCGTTTGGCAATGCGCTCTATATTTTCCGAACTCATACGCCAAGAACGTTTGAGTATCGTTGATGCCTTAGTGCTTGATCGTCCAAAGACTAAAGATTTGTTAGCGCAGTTGCGATCATTGGATTTAATGGATGTTTTGCTTGTTCTTGATAAGTTAGATCCGGTTATTTCTTTATCTGCTCGTAATATTCCTACCGTTGATGTCTGCGATGCTTACTCAATAACGCCTGTAAAGTTATTGAGTTTCCATAAGGTGCTCGTGACTACTGCTGCTTTAAGACAAATAGAGGAATGGTTACAATGACAACTAAACAATTGTGTGAATCCATTCGTTTGCTGACTGTCGTTCAGCGGCCATGTATATCTGAAAAGGCGTCTTTATTGGCAGACAAATACAGGCAATTTGTTTTTATGGTTGTTAAAACTGCAACGAAACCGATGATTAAGCAGGCGATTGAAGTTGTCTTCAATGTAAAAGTAAGTGCCGTACAAGTTTTAAATGTCAAAGGCAAAGTAAAACGTTTTAAGAAAATTCAAGGCAAATGTAAGGATTGGAAAAAAGCGTATGTCACGCTGCAAGAAGGTTATGACCTTGAATTTACGGATGTGAATTGGAAACAAGGTATTAATAATAATGGTTAATGTAACAGAAAGCTTGATCGATCATGATCAGCATGCGTATACTGAGCCACGATTGAATATTGATCGTAATATAGCGTCCTCTCAGAAATGCTCTAAGAGAACAAAAGCTCTAGTTCGCACAAGCAAAGCAGGTTTGTATCGAGGCAGGCCCTATTCACCTTTAGTTACTGCTTCTCCTAAAAAAGGAGGGAGA
Source organism: Gammaproteobacteria bacterium (assembly GCA_013289115.1). GTDB lineage: Bacteria > Pseudomonadota > Gammaproteobacteria > Diplorickettsiales > Diplorickettsiaceae > JABDAQ01. The sequence continues at coordinate 29,877 of JABDAQ010000003.1, read as the reverse complement.
AATAACCAGGGCAGAATTACAGTACGGCATCAAGGTGGAGGTCACAAGCAAAAGTATCGTATTATTGATTTTAAGCGGGATAAAAATAATGTTCTTGGTTGTGTTGAACGTATTGAGTATGATCCGCAGCGCACGGCGCGTATTGCTTTAATCTTGTATAGCGATGGTGAACGTCGTTATATTATTGCTCCTGCTGACCTAAAAGTTGGTATGGAAATTGTGGCGGGCGCAGAGTCTCCCATTAAAATTGGAAATTGTCTGCCTATACGAAATATACCTGTGAGTACATTGATACATGCTGTAGAGTTGAAGCCGGGGAAAGGCGCACAACTTGCTCGTAGCGCGGGTTCTTTTGTGCAACTTGTTGCACGTGAGTCAGGTTATGCGACGATACGCTTACGTTCAGGTGAAATACGTAAGGTATCTGCAGAGTGTAAAGCGAGTATTGGTGTGGTAGGTAATGTGGATCATAGTTTGCGTGTATTGAAAAAAGCGGGAGCTTCGCGTTGGCGGGGTATCAGACCTACTGTACGTGGTGTGGCTATGAATCCGGTTGATCATCCGCACGGTGGTGGTGAAGGCAAGACGTCAGGAGGTCGTCATCCTGTTACACCATGGGGTGTTTGTACTAAAGGTTTAAAAACTCGCAATAATAAGCGTAGCGATAAGATGATTATAAGAAGACGCAGTAGAAAATAACGAGATTTTTCTTTTCAAAATTCATAGGGTGTACTTGTGCCGCGTTCAGCAAAAAAAATACCGTTTGTTCACATAAAGCTTGCGAAAAAGGTTACCGCTGCTAGGAATTCGAATATTAAACGTCCAATAAAAACTTGGTCGCGTGCATCAATGATTGTGCCTGACATGGTTGGGCTGACGATCGCTGTGCATAATGGCAAGGATTTTATTCCGGTTTATATTACTGAAAATATGATCGAATGTAAGTTGGGCGAATTTGCTTTAACACGTACTTTTCGTGGTCATAGAGCGGCTGATAAGAAAACATCTAAGACGTCTAAAGCGTCTGGTGATAGAAAAGATAAAAAAAGATAAGTGCAATTTTAAAAAGAGGTATTAAGAGTGGAAGTTGCTGCGTATTTAAACTATGCCAGGTTATCACCGCAGAAGTGCCGATTAGTTGTTAATCAGATACGCGGTATGTCTGTTGCCAACGCATTAAATCTTTTAGAGGTCAGTATAAAAAAGGCGGCGAAAATCATTAAAAAAGTTTTGAAGTCTGCCATTGCAAATGCTGAGCAAAATAACGGGTTGGATGTGGATGAATTATATGTTTCCACGATCTATGTCAATCAAGGTTCAACTTATAAGCGGATGTCTCCACGCGCCAAAGGACGAGGCAATCGTATATTGAAACCAACTTGTCATATTGCGGTTAAAGTTTCTTCTGAACGTGTTAAGGCGGATAAATCATGAGTCGCGTCAGTCCCTATGGTATACGTTTAGGTATTAATAAACGACCAACCGCTCGCTGGTATGCTCCTGCGCGTGATTATGCCAAACTTCTTATCCCGGATTTAAAAGTGCGCGCTTATTTGACGGCAGAGTTGTCGCAGGCTGGCGTGAGTTCCATTCAAATTGAACGACCTGCTCGTAATGCAAAAGTTACTGTTTTTGTTGCACGTCCTGGTGTAGTAATTGGTAGAAAAGGCGAGTATGTTGATCGCTTGCGCGGCCATTTGGAAATCTTAATGGGAATTCCGGTTAGGTTGTCGGTTGTTGAGGTTCGCAAACCGGAGCTTGACGCTAAGTTGGTAGCTGAAAATATTGCCCAACAGTTAGAACGACGCGTTATGTTCCGTCGTGCTATGAAACGTGCTGTTTCGGTTGCTTTACGTTTGGGTGCTAAGGGCATTAAGATCAGTGTTTCGGGTCGTTTGGGTGGTGCAGAGATCGCGCGTACAGAATGGTATCGTGAAGGTCGTGTGCCGCTCCATACTTTCCGCGCCAATATTGATTATGCATTGGCGGAAGCAAAAACTACGTATGGTATGATTGGTGTAAAAGTTTGGATTTACAAAGGCGATGTGTTTGGTTTTGAGGCAGTAGATGAAACTCAAACTGCTGGTAGTAAATCTCAAGAAGATAGTCACAATAGAAGGACTCATTTCAAGTCGCGCGCCACTTTGGGTGTTAATAAGAAGCAAGCTGTAGTTAATCAAGAAGTAACTACATCACGTGATGTTGAATCTTAAAGAATTGAGAATAACTCATGTTACAACCTAAGCGAACTAAATTTCGAAAACAATTTAAAGGCCGCAATCGTGGTGTTGCATCACGAGGTAATTGCGTTAGTTTTGGTCAATATGGTTTAAAAGCAACGACTGCTGGTTTTATTACAGCGCGTCAAATTGAAGCTGCTCGGCGCGCTTTAACGCATCATATTAAACGTGGTGGTAAAGTGTGGATTCGAATCTTTCCTGATAAGCCGATTACTAAGAAGCCTTTGGAAGTGCGTCAAGGTAAAGGTAAGGGTAATGTAGAATATTGGGTTGTTGTGATACGACCCGGCCGTGTTTTATTTGAAATAGAAGGTATTTCTCAAGAGATAGCGCGAGAAGCTTTGCGTTTGGCTTCGGCAAAATTGCCGCTTGCTACAAGTTTTGTGATACGGATGGTATTGTAATGAATGCTAATAATGACTTGAGTATGATGAGTATTGTTCAATTGCAAGAGCGCTTGGCTGGGCTCGTGCGAGAACGATCAAATTTAAAAATACGAATAGCTACACGTCAACCTGTGAAGACACATCGGATCTCTTTATTGCGTAAAGAAATAGCACGAACGATGGGTTATTTGCATGTTCAATTAATGAGATCGAAGCATGAATCAACTTAAGGTAACACATAAGACGCACAGCCGGTTACGAGGTAAAGTGATCAGTACCAAAATGAATAAAACAGTCAATGTGCTTATTCAAAGAAAAGTGCCGGATCCCAAGTACGGTAAATATGTGACGCGTCGAACTAAATTACTTGCTCATGACGAAAAAAATGCATGTATGCTGGGTGATGTTGTTTTAATTCAGGAATCACGTCCTATCTCTAAAAGAAAAAATTGGATTGTGATTGAAATCGCTGGGAAAGATACAGTGATTTTAACGGGAGAAAATAAAGAATGATACAAATGCAAACTGAACTTGATGTTGCAGATAATAGCGGCGCACGTTGTGTAGAATGCATCAAGGTTTTAAAAGGTTCTAAAAGGCGTTATGCAGGTATAGGTAGCATTATTAAAGTGGCTGTTAAGGAAGCGATACCGCGTGGTAAAGTCAAAGCGGGTGACGTTGTGTTTGCGATTGTTGTTAGAACTAAAAAGGGCATACGCCGTAATGATGGGTCTGTATTGCGTTTTGATAGTAATGCCGTTATTTTGCTGACCAACCAATATCAATTGATGGCAACGCGTGTTTTGGGTCCAGTACCGAGAGAGTTGCGTGATCACTACATGAAAATTGTTTCATTAGCGCCAGAAGTGCTTTGAATCGCTAAATTGGGTTAGAGAAAATGCAAAGAATCAAAAAAGGTGATGTTGTTATTGTGATTGCGGGCAAGTGTAAAAAACAACAAGGGAAAGTACTGAAGATTTTCGCTGATAAAAATCGGGCAATTGTCGAGGGTATTAACTTAGCTTCTCACTATGTTCGTGCTAATCCACAAAAGGAAATCACAGGTGGTATTTATCGCAAAGAAGCAACGATTCACATGTCAAATTTAGCTTTATACAATCCAGTGACAAAGAGAGCAGACAAAATCAAGATGAAACAATTAGAAAACGGTGAGCATGTGCGGGTATTTAAATCGAATGAAGAACTGGTGGATGTATAAAATTTTAGGTGCTGCTGTATGTCACAATTAGAATCGTATCATAATAAGGTTGCTAGCGATTTGCAGAAAGAGTTTTCTTTCAAGAGTACAATGCAATCGCCTAGAATTATTAAAATTACTTTAAATATGGGTGTTGGAGAAGCAGTTGCAAATAAAAAGATTTTGGATTTAGCATTGACTGATCTGACCTTGATAGCAGGACAAAAAGCTGTTATTACTCGTGCAAGAAAATCAAACGCGGGTTTTAAAATTCGTGCGCATTGGCCCATAGGCTGTAAAGTTACCTTGCGGCGAAAACGTATGTATAAATTTTTGGAACGTTTAATTCATATTGCTATTCCACGTATTCGTGACTTTCGTGGATTTAGTGTGCGTGCTTTTGATGGGCGCGGTAATTATAATTTTGGTATTCGGGAGCAAATAGTTTTTCCTGAAATCAAATACGATTCTGTGGATGCAATACGTGGATTAAATGTTACGATTACAACGACTGCGACCAATGATAAAATGGCCCATGCCTTGTTGGCTGCGTTCAATTTTCCATTTAAGGAGGATTAGAGCTTTATGGCAAAGAAAAGTGTAATTATGCGGCAGAGAAAACGAGAACGTTTAGTTCTTCGATATGAAGTAATTCGTGCTCAGCTGAAGGAAATTATTCGCAATCCACGTAGTTCAGCAGAGCAGCGTTGGTTAGCTGCTTATAAATTGCAAACTTTACCTAGGGATTCCTCAGCAACGCGCAAACGTAATCGTTGTGCTTTAACAGGTCGGCCGCGTAGAGTATATCGTCAATTTGGTTTATCAGGGGGTGTTTTGATAATGTTAGCAATGCGTGGTGAACTTCCAGGTATTCAAAAGTCTAGTTGGTAGGTAAGTATTATATGAGTATGCAAGATCCTATTGCCGACATGTTTATTAGAATTAAAAATGCGCAAGCAGTTGATAAAAAAGAAGTTTTCATGCAGGCATCAAAGATTAAAATAGCTATCGCTACGCTTTTAAAAAAAGAGGGTTATATTCTTGATTTTCAGGTAGAACCGAATGGAGTTAAATCAACATTAATTATTTTCCTGAAATACTATCAAGATAAGCCTGTGATTGAAAACTTGAAGCGTAGAAGTCGTCCTGGTTTACGTGTTTATCGAGGTGTTTCTAATCTACCTAGGGTACGCGATGGTTTAGGCATGGCTATTATTTCAACGCCTAAAGGTGTTATGAGCGATAAAGCCGCACGTTTGATAGGCCAAGGTGGCGAAGTTATTGGCACTGTGGATTAACAATCGGTGTATTGTCTATTTATTTAAACATTAAAAATTTATGTCAAGAGTCGCACAGAATCCTATTAATATTCCAGCGGGTGTCCGTGTTTCTTGTACCGAAGCACAGGTGACTATTGAGGGCGTTAAGGGAACTTTAACTTGCTCTATAAAGCAAGATAAAACGCAGGTGCTAGTAGATGAAAATCAGATTCGTGTTAAGCCGATCAATAAAAGTCGGGAAGCAGATGCACAATCGGGTACTGTACGTGCTCTTTTGTATAACACAGTAATGGGTGTTGCAACGGGATTTGAAAAAAAATTGAAATTGGTGGGTGTTGGATACAAAGCAGAATTGTTTATAGAACCTGATATTCAGCGAAAATCTTTGAAATTATCTCTGGGCTATTCTCATCCCATTATTTATAAGATTCCTGAGGGAGTTACTGTTGAATTAAATGCTCCTACAGAAGTCACGATCAGAGGATGTGACAAACAATTGGTGGGACAAGTAGCCGCAGAGATTCGTAATTTTCGTTTGCCCGAGCCTTATAAAGGTAAAGGTGTTTTATATTCATATGAAAAAATAAAATTAAAAGAAACGAAGAAGAAATAATTCAACATAATTCACTGAAGAAGGTTTGATTTATATGCTTGATAAGCAATCAAAACGTAGACGGCGTGCAACGAAAACAAGAATGAAAATTAGGCAGCTTGGATTGCCTAGGCTTTGTGTGCATCGAAGTTCAAATCATACTTATGCACAGATTATTGTACGTACTAAAGCAGGTGATAAGGTGCTTGTTAGTGCTTCAACCTTGGATAAAGAAGTGAGAGCTTTAGGCGGGACGTCGGGTGATGTTGCTTCTGCTGGTATTGTAGGCACTGTCGTTACGCAAAGATCAACAAAAGCAGGTATAAAAAATGTTGCGTTTGATCGTTCTGGATTTAAATATCATGGGCGTATAAAAGCATTGGCAGAAGCTGCTCGCGCAGCAGGGTTACTTTTTTAAATATATCGAGTTAAAAAGCAATGAGTTTTGATCAAACGACTAAGAGTGATGGCCTGCAAGAAAAAGTAGTTAGGGTGAAACGTCATTCTAAGGTTGTGAAAGGTGGGCGTAAGTTTAGATTCGTATCCATGGTGGCTGTTGGAGATGGCAAAGGACGTATTGGCTTGAGTAAGCGTCCTGCACGTGAGGTCTCTATAGCAACGCAGAAAGCTTTAGAAAAAGCACGTCGCAATATGTTGTCTTTCGAATTAAATAATCACACGATCTATCACAGGGTAGAAGCGCGTTATGGCGCTACTAAAGTTGTTTTAATTCCTGCTATGGAAGGAACCGGCATTGTTGCAGGGGGTCCTATGCGAGCTATTTTTGAAGTTTTAGGTATTAAAAATATAGTGGCTAAAATTATTGGCTCTTCCAACGCGATTAATGTAATGCGTGCCACCTTAATTGCCTTGATGAAGATTACGCCGCCTGAATTTGTTGCCGATAAACGCGGTAAATCTTTGGCAGAAATTTATAATTAAAGGGTTATGGTTGTTTTTATGTCAACGATACAAAAGAAATTAAAGGTAAAGTTAGTGCGGAGTCCGCGTGGTCGTTTGCCTAAACATACGAGAACAGTTGCCTCCTTAGGTTTGCGACGTTTAAATCAAATTGTTGAATTGCAGGATAATCCTGCTATGCGCGGTATGTTGAAGCAAGTTGGCTTCCTATTAGAAATAGTTGAAGAGGTTTAAGAGAATTTTATGTATCTAAATACCTTAAAGCCTACACCTGGATCAGTGCAGAGTCGTAAACGTGTAGGTAGAGGATCTGGTTCTGGTTTCGGAAAAACAAGTGGTCGTGGACATAAAGGCCAGAGAGCACGCGCTGGGGGTTACCATAAGCTTGGTTTTGAGGGAGGTCAGTTACCTCTATATAAGCGTTTGCCAAAATTTGGTTTTACTTCACGCCATATAACGCAAACGATTCGCTTAGATGCTTTGAATAAGGTGAATGCTGATGTTATAGATTTATCTGCTTTGCTTCGTGCTCATTTAATTAAAGCTGCAACGCGACGTGTAAAGATTGTTTTATCTGGGAAACTTGACAAGGCGATACATATTAAAGGATTAAAAGTAAGTAAAAATGCACGTGTTCTCATAGAGTCTATGCAAGGGAGTGTAGAATAAAATAGGATGTCTAGAACAAGTTTGTCTGCACGTAATCAGCAAAGTGGTTTTGGTGAGCTCAAGTCACGTCTTTTATTTGTTCTGTTTGCCATTGTTATTTATCGTATCGGTGCTCATATACCTGTGCCTGGATTAGATCCAGTGAAATTAGCTGCTTTGTTTAATCAACAAAGCAATAGCATTCTTGGTTTGTTTAATATGTTTTCTGGGGGGGCTTTGTCGCGTGCCACTTTATTTGCTTTAGGGTTATTTCCTTATATTTCAGTATCAATCATCGTCCAATTACTCACGACGATTTATCCGCCGTTGGAACAATTAAAAAAAGAAGGGGAGGCAGGAAGACGTAAAATTAATCAATACACACGTTATGGCACGGTTGCTCTTGCTTCTTTGCATGCGATTGGTCTTGCACGGTGGTTGGTTTCAGAGAATATTGCATTAAGTTCCGGGTTCTTTTTTTATTTTATTTTTTGTGCGAGCACTGTAACGGGAACTTTGTTTTTAATGTGGCTAGGTGAGCAAGTCACAGAACGTGGCATAGGAAACGGTATTTCTTTAATTATTTTTGCTGGAATCGTTTCTGGCTTGCCTGTTGCTGTTGGAAAATCTCTTGAACAGGTGAGACAAGGTCAAATTGAATTTTTTGGACTTATAATTATTGCCTCTATTGTTATTTTAGTAACAGCCTGTGTTGTTTTTATAGAGCGTGGGCAACGTCGTATTCTGGTACATTATCCACAGCGCCAACAGGGTAGGAAATTATATAATGCACAAAGCAGTCATTTGCCATTGAAAATTAATATGGCAGGTGTTATTCCTCCGATTTTCGCATCGAGTATCATGGTTGTTGTGGGTGGTTTAATTCAATGGTTTAGTTCTGGCAAGAAGATTTCTTGGTTAAGTGACATCGCTTTTCTATTAACACCCGGTCAACCCTTGTACCTGCTTTTATTTGCGTTATCCATTGTATTCTTTTGTTTTTTCTATACCGCTTTAGTATTTAGTCCCTCGGAGACAGCGGAAAATTTAAAAAAATCAGGGGCATTTATTCCTGGAATAAGGCCTGGTGAACAAAGCGCTCGTTATATTGATGCGGTTATGACGCGTTTGACTGTAATTGGATGTATTTATTTAGTTTTGGTTGCGTTGTTGCCAGAGTTTATGGTAGTTACTTGGCACGTTCCCTTTTATTTTGGTGGCACTTCTTTATTAATCATTGTTGTGGTGATTATGGATTTTATTGCGCAAATTCAAGCTTTATTGATGTCACATCAATATGAGTCTTTATTGAAGAAGGCTAATTTGAAAAATATATCATTGCATAATAGCAACCATTTAATTTGAGTATTTTTAGCGAGAGATTAAAACATGAAAGTACAGGCTTCTATAAAAAGATTATGTCGCAATTGTAAGATCATTAAACGCATGGGTGTGTTGCGTGTGATTTGCTCAGAAGCAAAACACAAACAGCGTCAGGGTTAAATAATTAAATTAGCTTTGTTTTATTCTATTGGTTTTGTAATTGAACATTGATTCTTGCTCGAGAATAGAGTAGATTGACGAGCTATTTTTTCAGTAATAAATTTGGAGTAATAAAACGATGGCTCGAATAGCCGGCGTTAATGTGCCAATTGATAAAGATTTAGAAATATCTTTGACCTATATCTACGGCATTGGTCCTACTCGTGCCGAGAAAATTCGTATTGCTGTTCGTATCGCTCGTGGTACTAAGGTTCGCGATCTGATAGAAGAGCAACTTGATTTGATACGACAGGAAGTTGCTCAGTATAAAGTTGAAGGAGATCTACGACGCGAAGTTTCGATGAATATCAAACGTCTAATGGATTTGGGATGTTATCGTGGTATTCGCCATCGTCGTGGTCTTCCGGTACGCGGTCAGCGTACAAAGACAAACGCACGTACACGTAAAGGGCCTAGAGCCATGATCCGAAAAAATTAATTTAGGTATCTGTCATGACTGAAGTTGTAGTCAATACTCCTGAGCGGATTTTCCCCATTTCACACGTTGTTAAGGAAGTGGAACAATCCGATAGAACGACAAATTTTGTTCCTAGGAAACGTAAGGAAGTAGCGGCGGACGTCGTTATTAAGATGCATTGTAGTTTTAATAATACCATTATCAGTATTGTTAGAGGCGGAATTACTCTAATAGTAAAATCAGCTGGCTTTGAGTTCAAAAATACAAAAAAAGGTACAGCCTGGGCTGCGCGTCGTACGCTCGATGTTGCTATGGATGCTGCCTCTGCTGCGTTTAAATCTAAATTTAAACGTGTGATGAGATGGGTTGACCTTGAAGTAAAGGGGCCTAGTCAGGGTTGGGATCAGGTAGCGCTTTCATTGAAGAATAAGGGGGTTGAAGTTCTTACTATTAGAGACACTACTGGAATTCCACATAATGGTTGTCGTCCGCGTAAGAAGCGTCGTGTTTAATATATTTAGGTGAGTAAGAACAATGTCTAGAAATCTGGGTCCTACTTGTAAAATAGCTCGGCGCTTGGGTAGAGATTTGCATTTAAAAAGTGGTATACGTCCGCTTGATAGTAAATGTAAACTCAGCGTTCCGCCGGGGATGCATGGCGCTAAGCGTACTCGAAAATCTGATTATGCGATTATGATGAATGAAAAACAGGCCGTACGTTTGACGTATAGAATCACAGAAAAACAATTTAGGCGCTATTACGAGAGAGCAGCGAAGAAGCGCGGTGTCACGAGTGATAATTTATTAAATTTTTTAGAATCCCGCCTTGATAACGTTGTTTTTCGTATGGGTTTTGCTTGTACGCGTGCCGAGTCAAGACAGCTTGTCAATCATGGTGCAGTACTCGTTAATGGTAAGCGAGTTAATATTCCCTCCTATCAAGTCAAAGAAAACGACGTTATTGAGATTGCTGAACGTAGTAAGGGTCAGGGCCGTATTCAAGCTGCGATTAAAGATCGAATTCCTGTTGATTGGGTTGAGTTTGATCTCCAGAAGCTACAAGGCATTTTAAAATCTTTACCTTCATTGCCAACAGAATTTAACGTAAATCTAGTTGTTGCGTATTACTCCAAGTAGGATCCATCCCATGCAGATAAACGTGAAGAAATTTTTAAAGCCTCAAACGATTGAGGTTAAAATGCTGAGTGCCACGCATGCGCTGATTACTCTTCAGCCTTTAGAGGCTGGCTTTGGTTATACTTTAGGGCATGCTTTACGCCGTGTTTTATTATCTTCAATTCCTGGCTGCGCTGTAGTCGAAGCGAAGATCGATGGGGTTTTGCATGAATACAGCACGATCGATGGTATACAAGAAGATGTACTGGATATTTTATTAAACTTGAAAAATATCGCATTTATTATGCATGATCGCGAAGAAGCTGTATTAGAATTGGTAAAAAATGAGATTGGACCTATCTTTGCTGGTGATATCGCGCTTCCGCATGATGTTGAAATTGTAAATCCAGATTATGTTATCGCGCATTTAACTAAGCCAAATAAATTTAGAATGACTTTGAGAGTAGAACGTGGTCGTGGTTATCAAATTGCATCTTTGCGTAAGGATGAAGAATGTGGTCAGGAAGTGGGATCTTTAAAACTGGATGCCCGATTTAACCCTGTTTTGCGAGTAAGTTATACGGTCGAGCATGCGCGCGTTGAGCAACGTACTAATTTGGATAAGCTCGTTTTAGACTTAGAAACGAATGGTACGATCGATCCGAAAACAGTGTTGCGTAGAGCAGCTACTATTCTTCAGGATCAATTATCAGCTTTTGTTGAGTTTGAGCATGAAATAAAGCATGAGCCTATAGAAGATCTGGTTGATATTAATCCGATCTTATTGCGTTCAGTAGATGAGCTTGAGCTTACTGTACGCGCTGCTAATTGCCTGAAAGCTGAACACATTTATTTGATCGGCGATCTTGTTGTAAAAACAGAGTCTGAATTGCTAAAAACACCTAATCTAGGTAAAAAATCTCTAGGTGAGATCAAAGATGTATTGGACACTCATTCTTTGTGTTTAGGGATGCAAGTGCTCAATTGGCCGCCTTCTTGGTTGAAAGAACAGAGTAATAAAGAACATTTTGAAGAAGCAGGATCGGGTTCAACCGACTAAAAATAGAAAGAGTTTTTATGCGTCATTTAAATTCAGGTCGTAAATTATCTAGAAATAGCAGTCATAGAAAAGCGATGTTTCGTAATATGGCTTCTTCTTTGTTTGAGTATGAATTGATTAAGACGACTGTCGCTAAAGCGAAGGAATTGCGTCGTGTGGCCGAGCCTTTGATTACTCTGGCAAAAATAGACAGTGTTGCTCATAGACGTTTAGTGTTTAATCGCTTAAGAAATAGAGCTATGGTGACTAAATTATTTACTTTGTTAGGTCCTAGATTTAAACAGAGGCCAGGCGGTTATTTACGTATTTTGAAAGCAGGTTTTCGTGCTGGAGATGCGGCCCCTGTTGCTATTGTGGAATTATTAGATCGAGAGGGTGAGACCGCGTCTGAATAAACTGATAACACAAGAAGCTATTACACAGGCACTTAATACGCTTAATACATTGCGTGACTTTTTACGCTGGGGTTTGACTCAATTAAAAAGTGCTTCTTTGCATTTTGGTCATGGTACAGATAACGCCTTAGACGACTGCGCTTATCTTATATCTCATACTTTATATTTAGAACCCAAACTTGATCCAGTTTGGTTAGATGCACGTTTAACCTATTCAGAAAAGATTTTGCTACTACAACGTTTGCAAGCGAGAATTAATCAACGCATTCCTGTTGCTTATCTTGTAAAGCAGGCTTGGTTTGCTGGTTTGTCATTTTATATTGATGAGCGTGTTTTGATTCCGCGCTCTGCATTAGCTGAATTAATTGAGCAACGTTTTGAGATTGGGTTATCTGATCCTGATCAAGTTCACGCTATTTTAGATTTAGGTACAGGCTGTGCGTGCATTGCAATTGCGTGTGCATACGCGTTTCCGAATGCACAAATAGATGCAGTTGATATCTCTGAGGTTGCTTTAGAAATCGCGCAATTGAATATCGAACAGCATGACGTAGTAGAACGAGTACATTTACTACGCTCTGATCTTTTTGCGCAAATTCAAAAAAAATCTTACACCGTGATTATTAGTAATCCGCCGTATGTGGAAGCAGCTGCTATGGATACTTTACCTATAGAATATCGGCACGAGCCTGAGTTAGCGCTGCGTGCAGGGAAGGATGGGCTAGATTGTATTGTACGAATTTTGCGAGAAGCTGCAGATTATTTAACAGAGGATGGGATTTTGATCGTGGAAGTTGGATTGGCAAAGCAGGCTTTGATCGAGCGTATGCCACAACTTCCGTTTTTATGGTTGGAATTTGAGCATGGTGACAACGAGGTTTTTTTATTAACAAAGCAGCAGTTAATTTATTCTAAGCACGATCTAGCAGAGTAGAAATTTCTGTTGTCTAATTCATTGCTTATGGAGATAATAAAAATAAAAGAGGTTAAATACGATGCCAAAAAGAAAAATAGAAGTGGTTCTGCAGTCTCCAGCCCCAGTTAAGCCAGCTAAGGGTTTTTATCAATGTGAAGGTTTCTTCTGTCATGAGCTGGATTCGGATTATGATGATTTTCGGGAGATGGCAGTAACACTGAACTATATTTCAAGCCTGCGTACATGGATTTTATCCAAATTTTTAAAGGGGCACGGTCTTTTTAACAGTCCTAATGCGTATACGGATACAAAAACATATGAAAAATATGACTACCAAAAAACATTAACGTTATTAAAAGAAGTACTTTACTCTGATGAGTGGGGGGGGGGAGAAGTGGATGGATACTCTTATGCGTTTGAAGCGTTCGGATAACAATACCTTGACTTTGTATTTCGATCTAAAAGAATTTGTTTCCACTTCCACGTTTAGAAAGTTCTTTTTAGACCCATCTTTTCGTACTGACGATACGGTAAAACGCAAATGGCATCGTGATATTCTCAATGAGCTTGAAAAACTAGAAAAACATTTGGGTGTTATTAACGAAAAGTCGAATAACTCTCTTGATCATTTTGAGTCTATCAGCAAAGATTTTCGTTCTGAGATGGAGTCTCGCTATCAAGATTTTCGGAGGATGGCAGCAACGCTCAACTATGTTTCGGACTTGCGTACGTGGATTTTAACCAAGCTTTTAAGGAGTATGAGTGTGGAGCGTAATGGTTTAAAAAAAAGACCTTATCGTAGCGTTAGTATGGATCGAGAGTGTAACAATCAAGAAATATTAACGTTATTAAAAGAAATGTTTTATTCTGATGAGCGTCAAAAGCAAAGTGGCAACCTGGAACAGAAGGAGTTCGATACTCTCATAAGTTTAAAGCGTTTTAATAACGATGACGATTCTTTATATTCCGATCTAAAGAAATGTATCTCTTCCTTATTAACAGGAAAAGAACATCCACTTTCTGCCGGAAAAGATCCAAAAATCGCATTGTATAATGATGTCTGTAATGAGCTTGAAAAACTAGAAAAATGTTTGCAGCCTATTGATACAAATCAATTCTTTTTCAAAACACGTTCAAATTTCGCTACTACTTCCATAGAAGGGTTTAAGCATCTAAAAATAAATTGACAGATGCCCATGTGATTGAAGGATTGGATGTATCGATTGTTTTTTAGTAAAACTCAGCGCATAATGCCGCATCTTTTTATTATTAAGCGGTGGAGTCTATGGCCGTTCAAAAATCACGTGGATCGCGTGCAAGGCGAGGTAGTCGCAGAGCCCATAGTGCTTTGCCTAACTTGCTAACTATGCTTTCAACTGATCCTACCAGTGGTGAAACGCATCGGCGTCATCACATGACTAAGGATTGGTATTATCGCGGCAAGCAAATTATGCGAACGCTAGGAAAAAGAAAAAAAATAACTGATTCCGAGGAATGATGGAATCTGATCAATATATTATCGCTGTCGATGCGATGAGTGGTGATTACGGATTAGAAGTAACAGTTCCTGCTGCTTTGAATGTCTTACAAAGAGAACTTAATCTTCACTTAATTTTAGTCGGCGATCCTGATGGCTTGCAGAAGCAGTTAAGCCTGCATAAGTCATGTAAACAAGATCGTTTGCGCATTCAGCCAAGTTCACAAGTGGTAGCTATGGATGAATCGCCTGTACAAGCTTTGCGTACTAAAAAAGATTCTTCTATGTGGCTCGCTTTAAATTTAATTAAACAAGGCGAGGCGCAGGCCTGTGTGAGCGCAGGCAATACAGGTGCTTTGATGGCGATGGCTCGCTTTATTTTGAAAACTTTACCCGGCGTTGATAGACCCGCTATCGTTGCTATGTTACCTACTATGAAAGCGAATACGACAGTTCGTGTTTTAGATTTGGGTGCAAATGTTGATTCTGAAGTCGAACATTTATTTCAATTTGCAGTGATGGGATCTGTATTAGCTGAGGCAGTGGATGGTATTGAACGACCGACCGTTGGTTTGCTCAATATTGGATCTGAAGCAATTAAAGGCAATAAGCAAGTAAAAGAACTAGCGCAATTATTATTGAAAACCCCAAGCCTTAATTATGTGGGTTATGTAGAAGGCGATGCTATTTACCAAGGTGTGGCTGATATTGTGGTCTGTGATGGTTTTGTCGGCAATATTGCTTTAAAAGTAACCGAAGGTGTGGCTAAATTAATTAATTACTCTATGCGATGTGCCTTTCAACGTAATTGGTTAACACGTTTATCAGGGTTGGCAGCGTCGCATGTTTTACAACGCGTTCGTAAGCAAATTGATCCGGAACATTATAACGGCGCGAGTTTTCTTGGATTACAGGGTATCGTGATTAAAAGTCATGGCGGAGCCAATAGTGTTGCCTTTGAACATGCAATCAACAAGGCGATTTTAGAAGTTCAAAAAAATATTCCACAGTTGATTCGTAAGCGTGTCGGTGCTCTGCTACAGGATCATACTGCGGACTGATAGGATGCGCTACTCTAGAATCATCGGCAATGGCGGATTTCTTCCAAAAAAAATCGTTACGAATGAAGATTTAGAAAAAACATTGGATACAAGTCATGCATGGATTGTTGAACGTACAGGCATCATGCAGCGCCACATTGCGAGTATACAAGATACAACTTCAAGCATGGCTATCGCTGCTGCACGATCTGCCTTGATCGGTAGCACAATAGCGGCGCGTGATCTGGGTATGATTATCGTGGCGACGACCACACCTGATAATTTTTTTCCAAGCACAGCTTGTGCCGTACAAGCTGCTTTAGGCATTTCTAATTGTCCTGCTTTTGATGTAAGCGCAGCTTGTGCTGGCTTTAACTACGCGCTTACGGTGGCTGATCAATTTATTCGTACTGGATTTGTTGATTCTGCTTTGGTGATTGGCAGTGAAACGATGTCGCGCATTCTTGATTGGCAAGATCGTTCTACTTGCATTTTATTTGGAGACGGGGCGGGAGCGGTTCTGTTACAGGCAGATGAGTGCCCTGGGATCATATCGTCGCAATTGTATGCTGATGGTTCTTATCAAGATATGTTACATGTCAGTAGTGGATTGCTTGGTACGGATTCAAAAATTAAAATGCGCGGTAATGAAGTATTTAAAGTTGCTGTGCAACAGCTAAGTACTGCTTTAAATCAAATTTTGGCGGTGAATGATTTGACAACCGATACGCTGGATTGGCTAATACCTCATCAAGCGAACTTGCGTATCATCGGTGCCTTAGCAAAAAAATTAACTATGCCGCTGGAACGTATTGTTATCAGTTTAGATCGTCACGGCAATACTTCTTCAGCTTCGATCCCGCTTGCTTTAAACACTGCCATCGCTGATGGGCGGATCCAAAAAGGTCAGTTATTGCTATTAGAAAGCTTCGGGGCAGGTTTTACTTGGGGCGCTACTTTGTTGCGCTATTGATCAAATTATTATTATGCATGAGAAGAAAATTGCCTTTATATTTCCCGGTCAAGGTTCTCAGAGCTTGGGCATGTTGGCTGAGATTGCCACGCAATATCCACAGATACAAAAAACTTTTCAAGAGGCCTCTGAGGTATTGGGTTATGATCTTTGGCAGTTGAGTCAAAATGGGCCGCTAACACAATTGAATCAAACACAATATACGCAGCCGATCGTATTGGCTGCCAGCATTGCACTATGGCGTATCTGGCAGGATGAGTTGCAAGATACACCTGTGATACTGGCGGGTCATAGCTTAGGCGAATACTCAGCGTTGGTTTGTGCCGGTGTGTTGGATTTTACAGAAGCAATTGATGTTGTAGCGGCACGCGGTCATTATATGCAGTCGGCTGTGCCTGAGGGTCAAGGCGCTATGGGCGCTGTGATAGGATTATCAGATCAAGCTATCGCGCAACTGTGTGATCGTGCGGCACAAGCTGATGTATTAGCACCTGCTAATCTGAATGCGCCAGGACAAACGGTGCTTTCGGGTAACGCCTCAGCTATTGATCGCGCTTTATATTTAGCGCGTCATGAATTTTCTGCCAAGCTTGCAAAACGTATTCCTGTCAGTGTGCCAGCTCATTGTATTTTAATGCAGTCGGCTGCACAGCAATTATTAGTAGATTTAGAAAAAATTAATTTTCGTCGACCTAGCATTGATGTGATCAATAATGTAGATGCCGCGATAGCGAGCGATCCTGAAACTATAAAATCCGCATTAATTCGACAAATGTGTCAACCTGTACGTTGGGTTGAGACGATTCAATTCATAGTAGAAAAAGACATTACGCTTTTTATTGAATGCGGACCCGGTAAGGTATTGACCGGACTCAATAAACGTATGACTTCAATTCTCACCGTATCGATTATGGATAGGTTTTCTGTCCGGCATCAAGCAAGCTAATACAGGTATTTTATTTATGCTTTTTTCTCATCGCATTGTTTTAGTGACTGGAGCAAGTCGTGGTATCGGTCAAGCGATCGCTTTAGAATTTGCTAAACAGGGTGCAATTGTAGCAGGTACAGCGACAACACAGGCCGGTGTCGCTGCTTTTGATCAACTTTTACAAACAAATGCCGTATCGGGAAAAGGTTTTTTATTAGATATCACGGATCCTCATTCTTTGAACTCTATGTGGGCGCAGCTTAAGCGTGATTTGGGAGGCGAACCGCATATTTTAATCAATAACGCAGGTATTACTCGAGACGCGCTGGTAGTACGAATGAGCGAGGATGATTGGGATCAGGTGCTTGATACCGATTTAAAATCAGTTTACCGTGTAACCAAGTTATGTTTAAAAGGAATGCTCAAGGCGCGTTTTGGTCGCATCATTACGATAAGTTCTGTTGTTGCTAGCAGCGGCAATCTAGGTCAAGCGAATTATGCCGCCGCCAAAGCAGGCATTATTGGATTTAGTAAATCCTTAGCGTTGGAGGTTGCTGCACGCGGTATTACAGTGAATGTGGTTGCTCCTGGGTTTATTGAAACAGACATGACTATGAATCTATCAACACAGCAGAAGTTGCTGCTCAAACAGCGCATTCCTTGCCAGAGTTTCGGACAGGTGTATGATGTGGCTCACGCTTGCATTTTTTTAGCGTCTGCTATTTATATTACGGGTCATACCTTACATATAAACGGTGGGTTTTACATGGTGTGAATGAGGCGGCTTGCGTTCGCGATAG
Source organism: Gammaproteobacteria bacterium (assembly GCA_013289115.1). Taxonomy (GTDB): domain Bacteria; phylum Pseudomonadota; class Gammaproteobacteria; order Diplorickettsiales; family Diplorickettsiaceae; genus JABDAQ01. The sequence continues at coordinate 11,947 of JABDAQ010000003.1, read as the reverse complement.
AATTGAATACACTAGGGTCCGGCTGTTTTGTTTGCATTTTATATCTCAAAGAGAGGAGATGAGTACGTGAGTAGCATAGATGAGTTAAAAAGTAGTGATGCTCGGGAGAAGATTACAAAAAGAGTGCTAAGTGTTGTCTCAGAGTATCTGGATATAAATATTGAATCTATTACGCTTGAATCTTCGTTTCAAAATGATCTCGGCGCAGATTCTCTAGATACAGTTGAACTTGTGATGGCTTTTGAAGAAGAGTTTGGTATTGATATTCCCGATGAAGAAGCAGAAAAAATTAATACCGTTCAACATGCTGTGCTTTTAATTGAAAAACGTCGAGAGGAAGTGACAAGCTCATGATTCTTTGTGAATTAGAGGAGTGATCATCTGTGAGTACGCAACGCCGTGTAGTTGTTACCGGTCTTGGAGTTATTACGTCTTTGGGCGACACAATTGCTACCACTTGGCAAAATATCGTTGCTGGAAAAAGCGGCGTGTCACCTATCACAGCCTTTGATGTTTCTACTTTCCCCTCCAGAATTTCCAGCAGTGTGCACGCGTTTCAGACTCAACCTTATCTTTCTAGTAAAGACTTGCGGAAGATGGATGTATTTATTCAATATGCCTACGTTGCAGCAGCTCAGGCGATCGAAGACTCAGGATTATCAATCACGCAAGAAAATTGTAGGCGCATAGGCGTTGCTATTGGATCAGGCATTGGTGGCTTGTCGTTGATTGAAAAAAATCACGAACAACTACAAGCAGGCGGTTCACGCAAAATATCGCCGTATTTTATTGCAGGTGCTATCAGCAACATGGCAGCTGGGCATGTTTCAATTCGTCATGGATTAAAGGGACCTAATCTGGCCATCGTAACGGCCTGTACCACTGGCACACATAATATTGGTCAAGGTGCACGCATCATTGCTTACGGAGATGCAGATTTGATGATCGTTGGTGGTACAGAAATGGCTACGACGCCTTTGGGTTTGGGAGGATTTTCTGCTTGCAAAGCATTGTCGACACGCAATGATGATCCGCGATCGGCGAGTCGTCCTTGGGATCGTGATCGTGATGGTTTTGTTTTAGGTGATGGTGCAGGCATTTTAGTTTTAGAAGAATACGAACACGCGCGTCGTCGTAATGCGCGTGTTTATGCTGAATTGATCGGTTTTGGTATGAGCGCCGATGCTTATCATATAACGAGTCCGTCTCCTCAGGGGGAAGGTCCCGTATTCGCGATGCGCAATGCGCTGCATGATGCGCAACTCAATCCAGAACAAGTCGATTATGTCAATGCGCATGCAACTTCAACGCGCGCGGGTGATGAACTTGAGTTACTTGCTTTACGACAAACGTTTGGAACACATGCAGAACGACTCGCGATTAGTGCCACAAAATCTATGACAGGTCATTTACTGGGGGCCTCAGGTGCTGTTGAAGCGATTTTTACTGTATTGGCATTGTGCGATCAACTTGCTCCACCCACTATCAATCTTGATCATCCAAGTGAAGAAGCGCGTGGATTAAATCTTGTTCCTCATCATGCGCAAGCTATGTCGATTCGATACGCGCTATCCAATTCGTTTGGTTTTGGCGGAACAAATGCCTCCCTTTTGTTTGCTCGCGTATGAATAATGTTCAAAAATGGTTTGTGCGTATTATTATTTCTATCTTGATAAGCAGTATCGCTGGTTGGTTGATCATTTGTTATCGTTTCTTGACGCAACCACTGATCCAAACACAGCCTTTTTATTATCAAATACAACCAGGCGCTTCTCTACGTACCTTGATATCGGATCTACAACAACGCGGCATCTTGAGTCATCCTGATTTCTTCTTTATCTTGGCGCATCTAAGTGGGGCTGCTTCTCAACTCAAAGCAGGTGAATATTTTTTTTCGGTCGGTACAACTCCGTATGATTTTTTAAATAAGATACGTATGGGTAAAATTTTGTTGCGTCATTTTACTATCGTAGAGGGTTGGACATTTCGGCAAATGCTTCACGCTTTAGCGATCGCGCCTTATGTGCGAACAACATTGCAACGGCCGGATGCTTTATTTAAAGCACTTGATTTGCCACCGTGTAACTTAGAAGGATTATTTTTTCCAGCGACTTACTATTTTCCAGCTAATACAGCTGATACACAATTACTCAAGCGTGCGTATCGTTTGATGCAACGTAAATTACAAGCCGCTTGGCGACAGCGGGCTTCTGGATTGCCGTATACAGAGGCTTATCAAGCGCTTATCGTTGCCTCGCTCATTGAAAAAGAAACAGCACTTGCTCAAGAACGTGCTAACGTCGCGGGTGTTATTATTAATCGTTTGAAAAAAAATATGCCTTTGCAGTTTGATTCAATTGTTATTTATGGGTTGGGTGATAATTTTACAGGACACTTAACAAAGGCGCAGTTACAACAAGATGGTTCTTACAATAGCTACACGCGCAAAGGATTACCTCCAACCCCGATCGCTATACCAAGTTTGGCGTCGTTACAAGCGGCATTACATCCTCAGTTAAATGACCATCTATATTTTGTGACAGGCGGTAATGGTCGTTTACAGTTTTCAGACAACTTAGCGCAACATAAAGAAGCAGTTGTTTTGTATCGCGATCAGATTCATTATTTTATGCCAGCGACCTTAATGCCGCGTTCCTGTCCTAAAAGCAGTTGGTTGCTGAGTAAACAGCTTACCGGAATTTTGTGTTTTGCTTATGAATAATAATACGTTGACAGATTCAGCTTGTTTTATTGTTTTAGAAGGGATCGAGGGTGTTGGAAAAACTACGCACGGACAGTTTATCCAGCAGTATTTAAAACAACAAGGCATCGATCTCGTGTATACACGTGAACCAGGCGGAACACCATTGGCAGAGGCAATTCGTACGCTTGTTCTACAAAAAAATAGCGAGTCTTTAACGCCGATCAGTGAATTATTGTTAGTATCTGCTGCCCGTGCTCAGCATGTAGCACAGATTATTACACCGGCACTCAGAGCACAGCGCTGGGTGCTATGCGATCGTTTTACTGATTCTACGTATGCCTATCAAGGAGCTGGACGCGGTATTGCAAAAGAAAAAATTGCGCAAATAGAAAAACTTATACCTAATTTGATACAGCCCAATCATATTATTTTATTTGATATGCCGGTGGAAGAGGCGTTAGCGCGTAGAAAAAAACAGAGTCAGCTGGATCGCATTGAAGCACAATACCGTGATTTTTTTGAACGTGTACGTGCTTGTTATATACAACGCGCAAAAATGTATACACATTATTCGATAATCGATGCTACAGAATCTATCGCAGATATTCAGATAAATCTAATGCGTATTTTAGATCATCTGATCCGTGATAAATGAACCATGAATAAAGCCATAGAACATAGAACGCGTGTACACCCTGATCGTTTTGCCAGAAATCGCTTACCTTGGCAGCAAACACAATGGGATTATATACAGGCCTGTCAACGTGCTGATCGGCTTCCTCATGCGTTATTGTTTACAGGATCGCAAGGGATTGGTAAACGTATATTTGCGGAGCATTTAGCAGAAAAATTGCTTTGTACACAGGCCTCGTTACAAGAAGATGCGTGTGGATACTGTACAAGCTGTCGTTTGATGCGCGCACAGACGCATCCAGATTTTTATTTAATCGCACCTGAAGTAAATACATCGATCAAAATAGAAGAAATACGCGCCTTAATAAGCGTTTTACATCAAACATCAGGGCAGTACAAAGTTGTTTTGATTGATAAAGTAGAACAACTCTCTATTGCCGCAAGTCATGCTTTATTAAAAACTTTAGAAGAACCGAGTGCGGATACAATTTTTATTCTGATCACGCATAAATCTGAGGCTTTACTGCCGACATTGCGTAGTCGTTGTCATCGCCTTCGTTTCATGCCGCCTCAAGCACAACTTGCTCAACATTGGTTGCAGCAGCAAAATGCTAAAGCTGATCCAAATTTGCTGCAATTATTATTACGTTGGAATGAATACGCTGTTTTATCGGTACACGCTTTATTGTTTGATGAAAAAATCTTGCGCTTGTCAACGCAATTTCTTGCTTCTGTTGTAGCATTACGAACAGAATTAGTTGATCCGCTCACATTAGCTAAACAGTACAGCGCGATTGATCCAGAACAATGTATCGTTTGGTTTATGCGTATTATTATGGATCTTATTAAGATTAAATTAGCCGTCTCGATCGAAGATATAACACGATCAGAGCACGGTCCGATCATGCAGGATCTTGCTGATTCGCTGACTTTAAATTTTTTATTTGCTTATTATGATCATCTGGTATCGCTGCGCTCTTGTTATCGATCAGCGCCTTTGAACGCTTTATTATTAATTGAAAATTTATTTTGTCGTTGGTGTATTTGCTTAGAGGCTGATGATGTTATTAGTTGATTCTCATTGTCATCTGGATCGTCTACTGCTAAGCGACTATGGCTTGACTGATTTGCGTAGTTTGTTGATGAATGCGAAGACACGGGGCGTTCACTATTTTTTAACGGTGAGCGTTCGCTTGGATGCGGTTGTTACTGTTTTAAACATTGCTGAGCAATTTGATTGTGTGTCTGCCTCTGTTGGATTGCATCCTACAGAATGGGTTGCAGAAGAACCTACAGTGGAGCAGCTAATTACGTGGGCGGATCACCCTAAAGTAGTTGCGATCGGCGAGACAGGTTTAGATTATTATCATGCCGATTGCGCTCCTGAGATTCAGCAGCAGCGTTTTCGCACGCATATTCGTGCAGCAAAATTACTCAAGAAACCCCTTATTGTGCATACACGCAAGGCGCGGCAAGATACTCTGCGCATTTTGCTGGAAGAGAACGCGCGTGATGTAGGCGGTGTTTTGCATTGTTTTACAGAAGATTTAGCGATGGCTCGTGTTGCGATTGAGCGAGATGATTTTCATATTTCATTCTCAGGCATTCTCACATTCAAAAATGCTAGAGAGTTGCAGGATATTGCCTGTGTGCTGCCTTTAGAGCGCCTATTAATTGAAACAGACGCGCCTTATCTAGCGCCTATGCCTTTTCGTGGCAAACCGAATCAACCTGCTTACGTTTATTACGTCGCTGAGCGATTGGCCTCTTTACGCGCTGTGTCTATCGAGATGATCGCAGAACAAACTACAGATAATTTTTTTAATTTATTCAAAATCAAATATCCCTAAGCGATGATTAGTAAGCGTTATAAGCGTTAGTAGAGTTTGAGCAAGGTTGATTAAAATATTGCCAAATTGTTTTCGTTTCTCTCCCCTCCAGCCTTTTCAGCATTTACTCAGCCACTATCCACAGGGTTGTCCACAGAAACTGTGTGCAACTTAGCGCTCACGCGTGTTACTAAGAAAAACTGGTTGTAATGGGATGGCCGAAGGTGGAATTGAACCACCGACACAAGGATTTTCAGTCCTCTGCTCTACCGACTGAGCTATTCGGCCTTAAAAAGTCTGAAGGAATTCGCAAGCGCATTATTGTCGCGATCCTGACTCAAGACGTCAAGTTTATTTGTCTTGCAATAAACCCTACTGCTATACTTCAAAATCTTTTATTTGCTTTAATCAATTGTTATTCGCGCAGGAGTATTAGTATGGCGACCGTTCTTACTGAATCACATTGGCGTGATTCAGCACGCATTCCGCGATTCTTTTTTATTGATGCGCGCGCCTCGTTTCCTTTGCTGTTGTTTTTATTACATATACGTTTATGGAGTTTTATCTTAGCGCTATCGGCTATGGCTTTTTTTGGATTATTAGAACGTTATGGGTTTTCAGTCACCGTTTTTTTGCGTTGGATCCGTTCAGTATTAGCTGGACCACGCAAAATGGCGATCGCATGGTGGAAGGAGTAGGGTATATGAAATTACAACAAGGCTTAACGTTCATTGCTAAATCATTGAATGCTAATTTTATCTTAAAGGAACGCATTTTGAGTTACGATGAAGTTTTTTCCGAAGTAGGTCTTTTGCCGGCAATTGCACGTCGTGCTGATCAACTTTGCTCTTTGTGTCTTGGGTACGGTATCGGCGTTAGTTTTGAAGAAGTAGAAGGGACTGTGTTGGGCGTAAAAGTTACTTTCGATGATGTTACCCCGAATATCTTACGCTATATGTGTATTACTGATATTTTGCATGAATTGATTTCGCATGCGCCATCAACGGCCGTTACGCCTTTGGATGAATTATTATACGACTAAATTTCATGATGATTTGACTTTTACACAGCTCGAACTAGACTTCTATATCCATTGAGTAGGCATTTTAACAAAATAGACATTGACTAATAAAAATAAGCCACTTTTTAAATTTATTCTCGTCTTTCATCCTCTTAATCCTTTTGATATATCTCAGTAGTTTTGCGTCCACGTGAAGGGTTATTCACAAGGTTATCCACAGAAATATGTAAAAATGCATTACGTGATGCATTGGCAGGCGATTATATAATTGACTGAAACATCGAGGTTGAATGAGACCTGTTCATTCACAGGATTGTAGCCGATACCTTTGATGCATATAGGCATTAGTTTATTATCGCGCGCTGCTTTTGCCAATTCGGAGGGTTTAATAAAACGCGCAAAATGATGTGTTCCACGCGGTAATAAATTGAATACATACTCAGCAGCGAGAATGGCCAATAAATAAGATTTAAATGTGCGATGAAGGGTAGAAAAAAATACCCAACCTTCAGGTTTAACTAATTGCGCACAAGCACGAATCACTGAATAAGGATCAGGTACGTGCTCTAACAATTCCATGCAGCATACAATATCATAACTTTTAGCCTGTTCTTGCGCTTTATTTTCTGCAGTATTTATCTCGTAATGAATGGATAAATTGTTGCAGTATGCATGTTGCTTCGCAACAGAAATAAGTTCTGAACTGTTATCAATGCCTGTGACACAAGCGCCGCATTGCACCAAATCTTCAGTGAGCAAACCGCCGCCACAACCAATATCAATAATTTTTTTTCCGGAAATGGGAACCTGTTCTATGATTGCTTGTAGACGCAAGGGACCCATTTTATGTAAAGGCTTGCAGGGGCCCTCGGGATCCCACCAACATAATGACAAGTCAGAAAATTTTTTTGTCTCTAATGGATCGAAATTATTCATTAGCATCATGTTAACAGGTTTTTTTTCGGAGTGTACCCATATACAATGCGCAAATTGAAATGTGGGTTCTTGAAACCTTTAATTCAATGGATGAGTACAGTTAAGCAAACAGGATTATTCGATCCAATACGACAAGAGTCAATAGGTTTGAGAGTAAACCATGATGCATAAGCATTGATCGAAATTTTAATTCCATGAGCTGAACTATTGTATGAATCATTCTCCAGAGCAATCCAGACGCGACGTTCTTAATCAGATCGTAGCGTGTATTTCTTCTCAACTGCCTGAAGCACAACAACCTTGGTTGCATTCTTTGATCGAATGTTATTACAGTAATGTCGGGCTAGATGTTTTGAAACAACGCATCACTGAACTCGCAGATGCTTTGTTATCACATTGGCAGTTTGCACAAATTCGTTTGCCTAACACCATTAATCTGCGTATTACTAATCGGCCTGATCATAAATCAAAATGCACGGTGATTGAAATCGTCACAGATGACAAGCCGTTCTTAGTCGATTCTATTCGTATGGCAGTTCATGCATATGATTGTAATGTACAATTTATCGTCAGTTTGGCTGATTTATATGTTGTTCGTGATATTCAAGGACAAATACAAACGATTACGACCGAGGTAACTGAAAACAGCGTTAAGGAAGCATGGATTTATTTAGAGATCGAACGACAAAATGATGCAACAGTCTTGGATCAAATACAAAAAAAATTACAGCGCGTTTTAAATGAAGTCAATTTGGTTGTCGGTGATTGGCCGAATATGCAAGGCAAAATGGCCGATTGTATTCAAGATTTGGCAGAACGATCGAATGTTTTAGATCCTAAGGATATACAAGAATCAATAGAGTTTTTACGTTGGTTAGATCAGGATCATTTTATTTATTTAGGTTGTCGTGATTATCAATTGAGCGATGATCATAAGTCTTTGCGTTTGATACGACGTTCAGGTTTGGGTGTATTGCGTGATGAAAGTACCAGCACATTAGAACGGCCGCTTGCAGTTTTGCCGCCTGAAGCGCGCAAGCTTGCTTTTTCGCCTCAGATCTTAGTTATTTCTAAAACGAATACAAAAGCACAAGTACATCGATCTGCTTATACCGATTATATTGGCGTTAAACGTTTTAATCAGCAAGGTGAATTAATTGGAGAGCGTCGCTTTATTGGTTTATATACGTCCATTGTTTATTACTATTGCGATCCAAGAACGATTCCTTTAGTGCGGCGCAAAATTCAATTGGCCTTACAGTATTCTCAATTGCCATTGTGCGGACATTTCGCCAAAGCTTTATTAGATATTTTGGCAAGCTTTCCGCGCGATGATTTATTTCAAGCAACCGCTCAAGAATTGACTGAATTGGCTTTAGGGATGTTGCGTATTCAAGAGCAACCGGTGATCCGTTTGTTTGCACGTCAAGATAATTATCATCGTTTCATGTCTTGTTTTATTTATTTGCCACGTGAACAACTGAATGATGAGTTGCAAACTGCGATGGAATCGATTTTAGTTCAAGCGTTCGCAGGGTTAGAAGTCGATGCGGAGACTGCATTTACGGGTTCACGTCTGGCGCGCATTCATTTTTTAATTCGTACTGATCCAAAAAACTATCAAGTATGCGATCTTAAATCACTGGAAAAAAAATTAATTGCCGTTGCGCGTTCTTGGAAAGATGAGTTTGCTTTTGCATTGAATGCGCATTATTCAAAAGATAAAGCAAATCTCTTGATCAAAAAATATAAACATGCTTTCCCTAGCGGGTATCGCGAAAATTTTTCAGTCCATACAGCCATTGAGGATGTTGAGCATATCGAACGAATGACTGAACAACATACACTGGAAATTAATTTTGATCGTTCTCACGATCAGCACGATGTTATTTTGCGTGTAAAATTATTTCAACTCAATCAGCCGATTATTCTATCCAGTGTTTTGCCCGTTTTAGAAAATTTAGGGTTGCGTGTTATTGATGAATGGCCTTACGGCATTCATTTATCGGATCGATCTATTTGGATTCATGATTTCGGTGTTGAGCTGATACAAACGAAAGAAATTGTCATTACACAAATTAAAGAAATTGTACAAGAAGCTTTTCGTAAGATTTGGCAGGGTGAAGTTGAAAATGATGGCTTTAATCGTTTAACGCTCGATGCCCAATTAACTTGGCGCGAGATCGTTATCATACGCGCATATACGAAATATTTACGCCAAATTGGTATTCCATTTAGTCAAGTGTACGTAGAACTTGCCTTAGTGCGTAATGCTAAGATCGCGCAAATTCTTGTTAAGCTTTTCAAATTAAAATTTGATCCGCATAAGCAAAAACAAGCTTTGGATCTAATCCCTAGTCAAGAAAAAGAATTGCAATTAGCGCTTGATACGGTCGCAAGTCTAGATGAAGATCGTATCTTGCGTTATTTGTTGGAAGTCGTGCAAGCCAGTGTGCGTACGAATTATTTTCAAAGCGATGAACAAGGTAAACCTAAACCGGTTTTAGCGTTTAAATTAGATCCGGGACGTATTACTGAACTGCCTTTGCCGCGTCCTTTGTTTGAGGTATTTGTCTATTCGCCTCGCGTTGAAGGCGTTCATTTGCGCTGTGCACGTGTTGCACGCGGTGGTATTCGTTGGTCAGATCGCCGCGAAGATTTTCGCACTGAAATTTTAGGTCTTATGAAAGCGCAACAAGTGAAGAATGCTGTGATTGTGCCAGCGGGCGCTAAAGGTGGTTTTGTTTGTAAATCAGAAGTTATTGATGCACAAGAAGTTGAAATCTGTTACAGCTTATTTATTTCTGCTTTACTGGACGTGACCGATAATTTGATCGAGGGCGTATGTGTTTCGCCAGAACTTGTGTTGTGTCTCGATGGCGAAGATCCTTATTTAGTGGTTGCAGCGGATAGAGGCACGGCTACTTTCTCAGATTTAGCAAATGCCATTGCACAAGCGCGTCGATTTTGGTTGGGAGATGCGTTTGCTTCAGGCGGTAGTTTTGGTTACGACCATAAAAAAATTGGTATTACAGCACGCGGTGCTTGGATTTCTGTTAAACGACATGCACGCGCTCTAGATTTTAATCCAGAACGCGATGATTTTACTGTTGTGGGTGTCGGCGATATGTCGGGCGATGTATTTGGTAACGGTATGTTGTTATCAAATCATATTTGCCTCATTGCTGCATTTAATCATGCGCATATTTTTATTGATCCATACCCGAATCCGGAATTAAGTTTCGCAGAACGCAAACGTTTATTTGAATTACCGTGTTCAAGTTGGCTGCACTACAATACAGCGTTGATTTCGGCAGGCGGTGCTGTATTCAAGCGCACTCAGAAATCTATTCCTGTATCACCTGAAATGAAACAGCGCTTTGGATTGACGCAGGATCGCATTTCTCCCGATGGGTTAATTCGCGCCGTATTAAAATCTGAAACGGATTTATTATGGAATGCGGGTATTGGTACGTACGTTAAAGCCAGTAATGAACGTCATGCCGATGTCGGTGATCGTGCAAACGACACGGTACGTATCAATGCCGATGAATTGCGTTGTCGTATTGTTGCGGAAGGCGGCAATCTTGGATTCACACAATTAGGACGTGTGGAATACGCTTTAAAGGGCGGTTTAATTTATACCGATTTTATTGATAATTCTGCTGGTGTAGATTGTTCGGATCACGAGGTAAATTATAAGATTTTACTCAACGCTGCGTTGGCAGACGCTACGATTACGCAAGAGCAACGCAATCGGCTTTTGGTTGCTATGACAGATGAGATTGCCGAGTTAGTTTTGCGCGATAATTATCATCAAACGCGAGTCATTCGCTTGGCAGCGATAGCGTCAATTGAAGAACTGGATCTGTATCGGCGTTATATTCAAGATTTGGAACAGCAAGGAAAAATAAATCGTGCTTTGGAGTTTTTGCCGAGTGACGCTGCGTTACTTGAACGTAAAGCCTTAGGTAAAGGGTTAACTTCGCCTGAAATTTCCGTTTTATTAGCTTATACCAAAATTATTCTAAAAGCAGAATTGCTGGATTCGAGTTTGCTTGAAGATATTTATTTAACTGAAATTTTGGATGCAGCCTTTTCGAAAGCATTGCGTGATCAACAATTTACGCATCATAGACAACAACATAGCTTGCGTCGCGAAATTATCGCAACCAAGATCAGTAACGATTTGATCAACGATATGGGTGTTACGTTTGTCTTCCGTTTAAAAACAGAGACAGGTGCGGATGTGAATCAAATTGCCCGTGCTTATTTGATCGCACGTGAATCTTTAGGTTTAGCACGGCTTATCGCTTTGGTTGAAGCGCTTGAGGATCAGCTTGCTTTAAACATTCGTTATTACATAATGCAGCATATCAATCGTTTGATACGTCGTGCAGCGCGTTGGTTTTTATATAATTATCGAGAGCAGTTAAACGATATCTCTGGGATGATCAATCGATTTGCCGATAAGATTGCGCAGTTACATCAATTATTGCCGCATTTATTGGTGGGTCAGGAACGTCAGGAATGGGAACGTATCGTAAAAAGTTTATTGGATGCGGGTGTGCAAGAAGAAATAGCCATTCAATTAGCTAACGTTCATCATGAATATGTATCCTTAGATATTATCGACATTAGTTTGAAACAAGGGGGCTCATTGCAAGATTTAGCTAATTTATATTTTACAATTGGCGATCGTTTTGAATTCGGTTGGTTACGTGCTCAGATTATTAAACAAACGGTTGATACATTTTGGGATACCTTAGCACGTGTTATGTTATTGGATGATTTAGATATTCAGCAACGCAAATTAACACTCAC
>JABDAQ010000002.1 GCA_013289115.1 Gammaproteobacteria bacterium | reverse complement strand
GAGATATTTTTCCTTTTAATCAACAAAAAATCGCTCAATTAAATTACGATCCTTTAAATATAAAGATAAACTTCATATTATTAGATAAAATATAAAACCAAGTTTCATATTGTTGGTCATTTTGATGTTTATCAATAGAATTCTCAACGCAAAACAACTGGTTGATAAGAAGTCTTATTTTTTATTTGGGCCTAGAGGGATTGGAAAGTCTTCGCTCATTAAACACGATCTAGGTGATCAATCGCTGATCATTGATTTGCTGCATTCAGAAATCTATATGAGACTCATGGATAATCCAAGTCAACTCGAGTCAATCATTGAACTTAATCGGAAACCTTTTGTAGTTATTGATGAAATACAACGCGTGCCGGAGTTATTAAATGAAGTGCATCGGCTTATTGAGAATAAGCAGATTCGTTTTTTATTAACCGGTAGCAGTGCGCGTAAATTAAAACGTCAAGGTGTGAATTTATTAGCAGGGCGAGCACGGCAGGCGGAACTCTATCCTTTAACGTACCATGAAATGCCAAATTTTAATCTGTCGCATTATTTACAGTTTGGTGGTTTGCCTATGGTGGCACTTAGTGATGAACCAGAAGAAGATTTGGATGCGTATGTGCATACTTATTTAGAGGAAGAAATAAAAGCAGAGGCATTAGTACAAAAATTACCTGCATTCGGTCGCTTTTTACAGTTATCTGCGTTAACCAGTGGTACTACATTAAATTTCACGTCAATTGCCAGTGATGCCGGTGTAAGTAGCGTTACGCTGCGCGAATATTATCAAATTTTAGAAGATACTTTTTTAGGGTTTTTAGTTTTACCATGGCGGTATTCAGTAAAACGCAAAGCAGTGGCGACTGCGCGTTTTTACTATTTCGATACAGGTGTAAAAAACAGACTTGCAAAAATACGCGCACTACCAGAGAAAACGGATTTATTTGGGCAAGCATTTGAACAATTTATTGCAATGGAGCTTCGTGCTTATATAAGTTATTTCAGAAAAAAGTTGCCGATCAATTTTTGGAGAACATCTGAAGGGTATGAGGTTGATTTTATTATTGCCGATCAGGTTGCGATAGAAGTGAAATCAGCCAAAAAAATTTCGGCTAAATGCTTCAAAGGTTTAAAATATTTAATGGAAGAAAGGAAAATGAAGAAATATTATTTAGTCAGTCAAGATCCAATCGCACAAAAACAAGAAGGTATTTATATTCTTCCCTGGGAAGATTTTATAAAAAAATTATGGGATGGAGATGTCATTTAAAGGATTAGGTTATTATCAATGAGTTCGTTTATTAAACAGATTCTGGATCAGTCAGTTGTCGATAGGCATTCGTTTGATAAAACCAAGCGATCGTTTTTTTTAATCCATCTTTTAGAGAAGTGAGTGTGTAATCACTGCCCAAAGCAGTTTTGATTTTTCCGATATTTAAACATTTTGATCGAGTGCCTACATAACGTTGCGTATCGTATTGAATATAGTTTGAAGGGTAATCGACGAGCTCACAAATTAATTCAGCAAAGGTACGGATACAATATTCTTCGCCTGCGCCTATGTTGAAGAGTTCGTTCGTATAATGTTGCGTTAAATGCCAAAGTATACGCACGAAATCATCAATAAAAACCAATTCTCTTTTTTGTTCACCGTCACCCCATAAGATAACAGGTTCACCAAATTCTTTTCCACGAATGATTTTGTTGATGAGATCAAAAATAAAATGCAATTGACGTTCGTCTGTATGATAACCAGCACCGTATAAGGTAGAAGGAATTGCACACAGATAACGTAACCCAAATTGCTGATGCAAGGCGCGTGCGCCTTGATAGAGCATGCGTTTAGTCATGGCGTACGTATAAAGACTATCAATAGGTTCTTCTTTCATATAATTTAATTCGATTAAATTCTGATTGGGTGCGTAAGAACAACTACTTCCTATGATGATTAATTTTGCTTGAGGTTGTTGTTGAGCCCACCATGTTAATACATGGGTGTTGATCTGTTGATTAATAATCCACTGTTCGCCCGGATGTTTTAAACAAAAATCACCCGCTTGTGTCCACGCCGCTAGATGAAAAATAAGTGTGTATCTTGTAAAACAAAAAGCAGAAAGACTGTCTTGCTGGCGTAGATCACAGTTGTGTGAAGTCAAACATACGGGATCTAAATTTTGCTGTTTTAGAAATTTACATAGAGCGGTTCCTAAAAATCCAGAACTGCCTGTTACTAAAATTTTCATACACTGTTTTGCGAATTCACTGGAAAATAAAACTCAATACCCTGTTTAATTAAATGTTTATTATTAGCCAAGATTTCTTCTTTAAAATTCCAGGCTAATACATAATAAATATCGGGTAATAGGGTGATTTCGTCTTCAAGTAAGATGGGAATGTGCATGCCTGGAGAGTAAAGGCCGCGTCTGAGTTGATTTTTTTCGACCAAGCATTCGATTAAATCAGTTCCTATGCCAAAGTAATTAAGTAACGTATTGCCTTTTACAGGCGCTCCGAAACCATAAATGCGTTTTCCAGATGATTTTATTTTTTTTAAAAAGGCTAAATTTTCTTGTTTCATCATTTGAATACGTTGACCAAATATTTTATAAGCGTCTAGCGTGTTACAACTGGCGTTTGTTTCCTTAGCACGCATCGTAGTTAAATGCATGCTGGGACTATGTTTTCCAGCATGACTAACAAAACCGACAATAGATCCGCCATGAATAGGAGCAAGATAAGCATCAAACATCGACAGTCCATGACGATTTAATAGTTTTTCAATCGTTTCTAAGGTGTAATACAGCAAATGCTCATGATAAATTTGATCAAAAGCGAGATTTTCCATGATGCTTTTCATATAAAGGAATTGCACGACGAAAACGCCATCAGGATTTAAACACGCTTTGATTGCTTGACACACAGAATGTAATTCTTCCAGATGAAAAAATACGCCGGATGCGTTAATGCAATCAAATTTTTTTCCTATTTGATCCATTGTTTGCTGATTAAAGAATGCATTGAGCGTTGGAATGCCTGCATCATTAGCAAGCTTAGCTGTAGTTTTAGATGATTCAACACCCAATACTTCATAACCAAGCGCTTGGTAATGCTTTAATTGTGTGCCATCGTTAGAACCGATATCTAGAATGGTTTTGCTTTTTTTATCAGCAAAAAATCGCTGATCAACCTGATGTGCTACGGTTCGAAAATGTTTCGACAAGGCCTTTGTGATACCAGAAAGATAAGTATGATCACCAAACATGATCTCTTTAGGAACGGTAAAATCAAGTTGTGCCGTGCAACATGCATGGCAATATAACAGCTGTAATGGGTAGAATGTTTCATATCCCAGCCTGTCTTTTGTTAAAAAATCATTACACCAAGGGTGTTGACCGAGATCGATGACAGGATCCAAATGGTGTGAATCACAGACGCGACAAAGCATAGACAATCCTAGGTTCTGTTTTTAAAGTTTCAATCAGAGCAAAATACTGACTCAAGATAAACGTCCTAGATTGCAACGCTGAAAAGTAATTTATTGTTGTTTGAATTAGAAAATGTTTGAATCCAATGCCGCTTATCCGTAGCGTGAATTCTTTATTCTATCTATCTGATTAGATCGAGTCCATAAAAATATTTATTGTTTGTTGTGAGGCTCTCTGTTTTAAGTCCCTTATGATCGGAGTACACTGAAAAAAAGGAATGCTAGAGAAATGGAAGTTGAAATGATGCTGAATCCAAGTCGATTTATTTACAATAGTTATAGAAAACAAAAAGCCTATTTTTTAAAAAGGCCATCTGGATTATTAACGAATATAGTTGGAAAGACGTATTTTCGATGGGTTAATTTCTTTGCTCAACTTATATCAGAAAGAAAAACGCTGCTTAATCAAGAATATGTCGATTTGTGGCGCCAACTTTATTTTTTGCGTTTTGGAGCTAAACCTCTGTTTAAATTAGAGGCGGCAGTTCCTATCGCTTTAGATTCTGATGATCACAAGTGGCCAAGAGGTACTATGACGGATAATAGTGTAAATCTAAGATTTAATACTAAGCTGTATCAATTTTTTCAAAATGAATCAGAATTAAAGGTTTTAGATCTTGGCTGTTCCGGCGGCGGGTTTGTGCGTAGTGTTTTGGCTGATGGTCATACAGCGATAGGTATTGAGGGATCAGATTATTCACAATATTATCGTTCAGGTGAATGGGGCAACATTCCACATCATCTATTTACAGGTGATATTACTGCTGAATTTCAATTGTATGAATTGCCCAATACTATCTCAGTAAAATTTGATTGCATTACACTATGGGAAGTTTTAGAACATATTCCTGAAGCAAAAATCCACGTATTAATACAAAACATTAAAAATCATTTAGCGCCCAACGGCATTTGTGTTGCTTCTGTCGATGTCGTTCCAGATGGAGATCTGCTCACGGGCGCAGTTTATCATCAAACACTTCGTCCGAAATCTTGGTGGCTTGCTCAGTTTTATGATCATGCTTTAGTTGAGGTGAGCAATCATAATTTTTGTACACAGGACTATGTACGAGGACATGGGCAAGGCTGGAAAGATTGGAGTCCTGATGAACCTGAAGGCGGGTTTCATTTGGTTTTGAAGCGAGCGTAAAATTCGGCGATGCATCCATTCAAGGCTTCTATTTTTCAAGAACTCGACGCGCCTTTTTATTTTAAAATTTACTTATTAATAGTAGGCGTGATACTTCTTTTTTCTGCTGTCTATTTTCCGATTACAGATTCGGATGCGCTTGGTTCTTATGTTGCTCGTTTTGAATATCAACGTTTTGGCGAGCTAAAAAATATCGCTACCTTGTCGATTCAATATCTTTTCCCAAAAACTTTTGATTGGATTTTATGGCAGTTTGGTCATAATGGTTATTTAGCAGGCGTTCCCACACTTTTTTGTTTGTGTTTAATTCTCGGATCGTGCGTTATTTTATTGAATCGATCAGAAAGATTTTGGGCCATAGCATTACTATGTTCTTCTCCCTTGATATTAACGCAGTCCGTATCGCAAAAAAATGATATTGCACTTGCTGCTTTTGCGTTGACAGGTGTTGTTGCGCTCTTGCGATGCACTACCATTACTGGAATTTTAATCAGTAGTTTGATGGCATCTTTGTGTATTGGAACAAAATGGTCAGGTATTTGTATACCGGTTATTTTTGTCTGTGTTCAACTGGTTATGATAGTAAAGCGACGTTTGATCCGTGAAGCGATCACCGCTTATTCTTTGGTTTTTTTGATGGCGCCTCTTCTTTTTTTTATTGCATCAGGTTCTAGTTATCTCGAAAATTTCATGCATTATGGAACTCCAACGCCCATACTGGCTGATGTGCGCAGCGTTGCTAATGTTCCAACTTTGAAATTAAATCTTGCTGTTTTATTAGGTCAGTTCTATACAAACACATTGGATGTGTTGCATGTATGGATCGAATTATTTTCTAAATTGAGTCATTTAGATCTTCATGCTCTTTTGAATTTTCATCATTATTTTTATATTTTTAGTGGTTTATACACAAGCCACGCACCGATTGGCTTGCCTCTTTTAGTTATAGTTGTACTTACCGTCTGTGTATTTTTTACACCGTTAAGTCAGGACTTTGAGATTCGCATTTTAGCGTTGTCCGGCATGCTTTATTTAATAGCAGTATTGTTTTTTCTTCCTATAGCAGGCGGTCAAATACGTTATATTTTATCGACGATCATTTTGTGGTTGCCTATTGCTGCGCGTCTATTGCACCGTTGGGTTAAACAACCGGCTGTCAAACATGTGAGTTGTTTGATCGCGCTATGGATTTCCACCTCAGTGATTATGCTAAACAATGATCGTACGTTTCCACAACCTATTTTTGCAACTAAAGATTCATGGATACATTACGCTCACGATCATGATTTGCTTATGTTTTTAGGATTGCCTGGGTACATTGCTTTTTTTGAAAAATTCAAACAGGAAGTCCCGCTTTATAAATCCTTGGCCTTGATCGATAACGCTACTCAGGCAGATATTGATGCAGCTGAGATTCCTACTTTCATGCCTTTTTTAGTAAAAAGAAGTCCGGCTAATACAGGCATTTGGCGAACACGCTATCATGACATTTCTAAAAAATATTCTGACTTTGATTATTTATTGGTATACACAAGAAGAGGTGTGCCGATGGTATTTCCTGGATACAGGGCCATATTGGATACAGGTTGGCCTGCCTTAATTCTTTATCGTCGAAATTAGCTGATGTATCTGTCATAATTTCTGGGTGCGGTATGAAGCCTTAATTTTAAAAAGCCCGATCAGCGCTTTAATTGAATGTTTTATAAAAGTTATAGGATGAAGCCCTCGACTGACTCCAAAACGTCGTGGTCTGTGTAGGATATATATTTGCTTGATATTGTAATTTTCCAGTTCTGTTCGTAGCAATAATTCTGTGTTTATTAAAGTTTCCATGCAGTTAATATGCGGTAGAATTTGGTCAAGCACGTTTTTTTTAATTAAAAAAAACGTGGAATTGAAATCAAGAAAATTCATGTTAAAAAGAAACCAAATTATTTTATTAAAGAAAAGCGATGCAATACGCCTAAAGAGAGGATCTTTTCGGCCAATTTTGGCGCCTCTGATTAAGTCATAATTATGCTCAATTTGTTTTGCAAGTTTCCAAAAATCACAGGCGATATATTGTCCATCTGAATCAGTACAAAAAATCCAAGGACAATGAGCCTCTTGATACAAGCGCTTCGTAGCGTTTGCAAAGCCATCTTTTGCATCATGAAAATTTACTCGTATAAAGGGATATTTTTTCTTTAATTCCAATAGCGCTTCTTTCGTACCATCCGTACTGCCTGCTTCGTCAAATATAAATTCTGAACCCGACGGAAGATATTTAAAAACTTCATCGATCCATTCTTGTACAACTATTTGAATGACATCTACTTCATTGCAGATAGGCATGCAAATTGAAACTGGATCACGAGAAGGCCAGATTGGTGTTGCAGAATTAAGATTGCAAATCATGCAAGTCCCTTTTAAAAATTCTTCTCATGCACTTGTTCTTTCCGTGTTGATAATTTAGCAATACTTTTTTATCTGATCCGTATAAAAAAACCAAGTTGATTTATACTGCCTGCAAGGTCGTAAAAGTATCAACAATTTTTGAAAATAGAATCAGGTGAAATATTAAACAATCCTGAGCTCATAGTTACGACATAAAAGAATTTATCTTTAAACGTATTGTATTTATTTATTTTTTCAATGATAAGATTCAATCTTGTGGGTTGTTTATAAGCGCTGATTAAACGCTGAATTTTGAGGTAATAGACTGGATCCATGAAAATTCCTTCACTTTAACTGGGTAGATTTCCAAAGCCAAGCGTGCTGCTCATAACGATTATCATTGCAGAATTGATAGTGAGGTGTTGCACCCGATTGAGCTAATAATTTTGTATGCCGTTTTTGTGCCGCTAAAAAAACACGCCAAGTTCTTAGTAATAAATTCATCCCAATTTGTTGCCTAGCAGACACCGGCGTGTATTCAATGGCTCGCATTAAATCAAGCATCTTATTTAAATCCGGCTTAATGATTTGTATCCAATCTGCTGCCATTTTTTTTTCATTTAAATAACTCACTAAATAGCTTGCGTATTCGATATCAGAACTTAAATGTTCACAATGAAATTTGCGATAACCTAATGCAGTTTGTATTAAGTGCTCGATGTCGTGTTGCGATCTAGATTCAAAGGCATACCGTACACCGCCTAAGGTACGGTAAGTATACCAGGCGCGTAGATCTTCGATCTCGGCTCTTGGACTGGCTGTTACACGCGTACTTGGGTAATTGAGAAATAGGCCTAAAGTTTTCGGAATAAATTTAACGTTGATATGTGCCAAAATACGATTTTTAAATTCAGTGTCACCCGCTGCTGAAAAAGTTTCGTCGTAATAACCGAAACGTTGATGAATGGTTTTGCGATACATGCCGCCTACCCACGATACATAACAGGTTTCGAGGTAGGCATGATCTTTGCTCGCACAATTGCGTTGATAACACATGACATCGTTTTTATAGACGCCGCGTTCATCTACTTCGGTTACTAAACTATTGCTCATAACCCAATCGATTGTAGGCTGGCGATCGAGTTCATCTGCTAATAATTCTAGCGCTTCTGGATACAGCGTTTCATCTGTACCAAGAAATACTAAATAAGGTGCGCGTGCCAATTGTATACCGCGATTCCAAGCGGCTTGAATGGTTTCTCGTTTTTCTGAGCGCGCATATACAGCATTCATGGGTTGGTTTTTCCAATAGGTTTGAATCAGTTGCGCAGTATTATCGGGAGAGGCACTGTCGATCAGAATAAGTTCCACCTGATGATCGCGCATCAGTGTTTGTTGTTGTAGAGTCGTCAAAAATACTTTGAGTTGCTTTTCTGCCTTATAAAGCGAAACAATCACCGAAACTTTAGGATTGCCATTGCGCCGATCATCTATCGCAGAAAATGACAGAGCGGGTTTGCTTTGATGATTCTGATAAGCTTCGTGTAAAAAATGATAAATTGATTCATTGGCTGTCTGTGGATCGCTATACATAATGGAAGCGGCTCGTGCTTCGTTCAATAAGCCTTGTTTATTCAGTGTGTCAATGACGCGGGGCAAAATATTTAATGTATCCTGTCCTAATAATCGCAAGACACGTAGCTCGTAAGTTACAGCGATTAATTCATTACCGCGTATTCGTTCGATGCGTGCTATATCCAGCCAAAAGTTACAACGGTAGAGTGGATTACCTGAATTTATGTAGATCCGATTCAGTTTTTTACGCAGTTCCATTAAGTTATGTTCAGAATGTTTTGAAATTTGCTGCAATCGATCAGGTATATGCCGTGCATCCAAGAGCATATTGTAAAATTTCGTTTTTTGAAAATAGCGCGTGTTACGTATTTTTTTTACAAGATAGGCTTTTGGATTGCGTAAACATTGTTTTACAGACTGCATTGTTTGAATAGGTAGTAGACTTTGTGTCAATTGTTTGGCAGGTGCTTTTATGGAATCTATTTCTGCATAGTAAAATCTGTCCGTTGATATATTTTTTGCAGCATTCGACATATGATAAATGGTTCGCATAGCGAGTGTTGTTGGTAACCCGCGATAAATCGTTGCTAGCGCAGTCTGTAGTTTGCTTCTGTATTGATCATAATTGCGTAATACGGCTTCAAGTTTTGGGACTGTTTGGTAAAAATTATTAAAGTCGATCCGAATGTACGGCAATTTTGGGAAAGCCTCATCGAGATAATCGCAAACACCTGCCTCAGATGAAATGGCGACAGGACACCCTGAAAATAAAGCCTCTAATGCGACTAAATTAAGCGTGTCATAACGTACAGGCAGTATGATTAAGGAACGTTGACAAAATAATTGCTGTAATTGTTTTATTTGATAGGAGGGTTGAAATTCAAGGGTTAAATCACGTTTTTTTGCGATGCACTCTAAAATAGATTGGCTGTTTATTCCATGATGAGAATAATCAACATCACCGATATGCGTGGCTTGATCGTACAATACAGGATTTAACCAACGAACAAGTTCAATAAATAAATCGTTACCTTTGCGTCGTTCCATGCGACCGATGCAATACAGATTAATCGGATTCGTTGACGGTTTATATGTGTCAGAGTTTTTTACGTGATTAACAAAATGAATGGGATCGATATAATGAATGGATCGATCAACCCGTTTTTTCCATTGCCGCAAATAGTAGCGAGACAGTGCATACACTCCATCTGCTTTTATGAATTGATCCTGCTCCAATATGCATTGTTCTAAGACATTATCATCCGTCGAATCAAAATTCATTGCCATAGAAACTGAAATATTCCCATGCATCGCCAATATGATTTGACCGACAGAGACTCGATGATGAAAAAAAGCATCTCGTAAAACACTGCCGAAGCTATAAAAATCAGGCAAATCGACACAATCAAAACTTTGTCCGGCAACAGAACGTGCGAAACGATTTGCTTGAATGAGCGCATGGATACGGTAATTAGGAACGGGGGGCGGAGAAAGAATGTTTATATTTTTATAAGCGCACAAAGGAATCGGTTTAGCATTACTGGGCCTGAATGCGTTTTTTTGTTCTCGTTCACGAAAATAATAAAACTCAATGTCGGGTGTGGCTTCAACGATTTTTTTATAGACAGTTTGACCGCCGCCTATTGTGCGGTATAAATCCGTTACGATCAGGAGTACTTTCATGATATGCGTAAATGTTCTCGTTTCCCTGAACAATTTAAATCAGGAGTCAGCTTGGAGCATGATGACCTGATCGTAAAATCCTGGCATCCTATCGTGTTGTGAGGTATTTGGCAACGGTAAAATCTTGGTCTATTTTTTAACTTTAGTTAAATCATTATGGGGAGTGTTATGCCAAGTTGGTTAGAAATCACGCGGTTAACCAAGGTAATCTTCGACAGAATAGCTACGCCCACGGTGCATTTAATTATGTTTGCTGTTCCGTTCTACACAGCCTACCAAGAGTATGATCCTAATAATCCGGATGCGAATAAAGCGGCCGATCTTTCTTTATCGACTGTTTCTGTCGTTGCCTCAGCGCTTTCTGCGTTCGCCTGTATTTATGAAACTTGGTTACATACGCGCGATTCAGCGCAACGCGATGTTATAACTGCTTTATCCGGTATCGATATTAGCAATAATCTAACACCTGATAATGTTTTTGTTCTTTTCGATGATGCAGTTAAACAATACCAAGATTTATTGCGAGAGATTGCGACATTCCATGAAAAACTGTCGCCGCGTATTGAAGCAAAAGAATTGCAGGAGATGCAAGAAAAGTTAAGGAAACTTTTTGATAAATTATCAATAGAATACGAACGTGTGCGTCAACATTTAGTCGATGTTAGAGTAAAACAAAGCTCAAAAATGGCAATCGTTCAAAACGCTGATTTAGGACTTCAGTGTTTGTCTTTTTTAACAAGCACAGCTTCTTTATTGAATGAAATTTTGATGGCCAAAGGAAATTTCACCATGATCTCAGTGAAAGCTATCAATGTTATCAGTCCTCTTAAAACATTAATTGATGCCTTATTTGATTATTTTAATTATAAAGAGAAAGTGCCAGCGTCCTCTAATCAAAGTACAGAAGATACATTGCTAATAAAAATAGCTGATTCCATTAAAAGAATAGATAACAATAATATTGATGCATTAAAGATCAGAGTGGAAGAAATAACTCGTTTAATTCAAGTAGAAAGATCGCGCCCAAGTTTGGCGAGTTCTTCGATAGAAGTAGAAATAGAAACAGACGTAGCGGCGGATACTGCGCAATTAATTTCGCCGTCAACATCGTCCTCTAACTCTAAAGAAGGGGTTTTTAATGAAGGGTTCTTTGATGAGCCAAGCACTTCTGGGCATGAAAAAGCAACGTTGAAAGAATCTGATTCAAATCCAAAACCAAAAATAAGAAGAAATACTATTTAGTTTCCTTCTATAAATCCAAATAAAACTCATGTTTAAAATTGCTGCCATTCAAATGTGTTCATCTTCAGAGGTTGCTAGCAATTTAAAAGCAGCCGCTCTGTGGATCAAAAAAGCAGCGCAGCAAAAAGCGCAATTGCTTGTATTGCCTGAAATGTTTGCTTGTTTAGGTTCTGATAAATTCGCTGTGCGCGAACCGTTTGGACAGGGACCGATACAAACTTTTTTATCCACACAGGCCAAAACCAACAAAGTATGGATCGTGGGTGGAACGATTCCGATCGTATCAAACGATAAAAGCAAAGCAGCTTGTTTAGTATTTGATGATAGGGGAAATTTGCGTGCTCACTATGATAAGATCCATTTATTTGATGTTACTTTATCAGCTACAGAATCCTATCGAGAATCTGAAACAACCGAGTCGGGTGATCGCGTTGTTGTGTTCGATACACCCTTCGCTAGGATCGGCTTGGCAGTTTGTTATGATCTGCGTTTCCCAGAATTATTTCGTTGCCTCTGGTCTCGAGGTGCTGAACTGATCATTGTGCCAGCTGCTTTTACGGTAAAAACGGGCAAAGCACATTGGAAATTATTGGCACGCGCCCGCGCGGTTGAAAACTTTTGTTATTTTGTAGGCGCCTGTCAGGCTGGCATACATAGCAATGGCAGAGAAACGTTTGGACATTCGCTGATCGTTGAACCTTGGGGTCGCGTTATTGCTGAAAAAAAACAAAATACCGCCGGTATTATTTATGCCTATTTTGATCGGCAAGCGATTACTTCAGCGAGAACTGCTATCCCTATTCAGGATCATGTACAAGCCAAGTATTCTTAAAATCTGTCACAGCAAAGACTATGGACGTTTGCTAGGTTGATGGTATTATGCGTCCCTTAATAAATTTCCTTTAGCAACGCGAACACACTATCCGCATGTCTTTTTTAATTAGGCTTCTTTTCCTCTGCTGTTTTAGTTTTTCTCTGATACAGTGCGTACAAGCTCAGACGATTATTCGATCGGTACAGATCGAAGGTTTACATGTTTTGAGTCCTGCTACTGTTTTAAGTTACGTGCCTGCGCGCGCGGGTCAGCCATTTTCATCCGTGCAGTCTGCACAGTTAATCCAAACTTTGTACGCAACCGGATTTTTTGATGATGTATCTATTATTCAACAGAGAAGTATTTTATTAATCCACGTGCGGGAACGACCCGTAATTAGTCGTTTAAAAGTGCTCGGCAATAAAGCCATTCCACAAGATAAGATGGATGAGTTACTGAAACGATTAGATCTTGTCGCTGGCCAATTCTATGATGTTTCTGTTCTGCATCAATTTATTTCTGAGCTTAAAACACAGTATATTAATTCTGGAAATTATTCAGCAAAAATTATCAGCACAGTCACGCCGCAGGCGCGTCATCGTGTCGCTATTGCTTTGACCATTTCCGAAGGTGATGTGGCACAGATTACTCAAATTCATATTACAGGTAATCGGGCTTTTTCTGAAAAAGTTTTATTAAAGGCTTTGCCAATTGCACCGCATCATCTTTGGTCTTTTCTTACAGGATCGGATAAATACAATCAAGCTAAATTGCAAGCAGCGCAAGATAGTTTACGCAATTATTATTTAGATCACGGTTATTTAAAGTTTCAAATTCTATCTAATCGTATGGATTTTACGCCAGATTCGGATCATGTTCATGTTTTGCTGCAAATAAGTGAGGGTTCACGTTATACCTTGGAAAATTATCGTATTGTCGGTGAGTTACACGGCATTGATCTGAAGAAGCTCGTTAAATTAAAGTCTAAGAAAATTTACTCGCGTGCCGATCTTGTTGATACTGAGCGGGCGATTCAAAATGCATTAGCGAATCAAGGCTATGCATTCTCTAGCATTAATGTGGATACAAATGTTGACGAGCAAGATAAAACAGTATCGCTCATTCTTAATGTATCAGCCGGTCGTAAAATTTATGTCCGTTATATTTTGATCAACGGCAATATAAAAACACAAGATGAAGTGTTTCGTCGTTTGTTGGTGCAACAAGAAGGCAGTATGTTGTCTGCGCAATCGATGCAGGAATCACTAAGACAACTTAGTTTTAGTCAATTAGTCGATGCAAATCCTGATGTTACGCCTATTCCGGTGGCAAACACACTGGATCAGGTTGATTTATCACTTAATTTAAAAGAGGCACATGCAGCACAGGCTTTATTTAGTTTAGGGTACGGTACGAATGGCGCTTTGTTTGGTGCTTCTTTAAATCAAAATAATGTGTTTGGTACAGGAAATAATTTACTCATAAATTTTACAGATACGCGAGCCATGACGCAATATGGGATCAGTTATACGAATCCTTATTACACGTTAGATGGTGTATCACGCGGTTTTGATTTGTATTACATGAATTCTTCGCCAGAGGATGTTAATACAACACTCTATAGCAGTAATTCATACGGCGGTATTCTTCGTTATAATATTCCTTTGGATGCTAAGGGGGACAGTTTATTTCTGTCGGCAGGTGCGCAACGTTTATTGCTTAAATTGCCCGATGTATCATTACAATCATTGGAAGTACAAAAATTTGTCAGTGAACACGGTACTAAGTTTAATCAATTATTGTTCACAGTAGGCTGGGGTCGTAATACCTTGGATCGTTTGTTATTTCCAACACGCGGTTTAAATCAAGGGGTTAATCTTAATTTAAATCTTCCAGCCGGTGGTCGAGCACTTGAGTACTATAAAATCGGTTATAGCGGAACAGCGTATTATCCTCTCTTTTATGGTTTTATAGGTCAGGCGCATATTGCATTGGGCTATGGTGCTGGATTTGGATCCAGTGCGTCACTCCCGTTTTTCGCTAATTATTATGCAGGCGGTGTCGGTGCTTTATATGATGGACAAGTTCGTGGTTATGAAGCGAGCACGATAGGTCCTAAAGATACACTCGGTTATCCTTTAGGAGGCAATATTTTAACGGCCGGTAGTATTGCTTTGTTTTTGCCTCATCCAATCAGTACCGATACAGTGCGCGTCAGTTTATTTATTGATGGGGGTAATGTTTATTCAAGCATGGGACAAACGCGATTTAATAATCCAGCGGGCGGTACATCCTCAGGCCCAATACGTTATTCTACCGGTGTTGCTGTCGATTGGCGTCTACCCGTTCTTAATGTTACATTAAGCTTGAGTTTGGCAAAGGCAATTAATCCGCAGCCACAGGATCAAACGCAAGTATTCCAATTTAATCTTGGCACTGTGGGTTTTTGATATCTTATTTAGATTGTTAGACTTTTTAGCTATAGAGGAGCTCTAGATGATGATGAAAAAATTGTTTCTAATTACGAGTATGCTATTAGTGGCTTGTTTTGCTCAGGCCTCTGAGGTGAAGCTAGCTGTTGTAGATATGCAGGTGATCTTGCAGAAAGCTCCACAGGTTTCTGAGATCAATAATAAATTAACAAGCAAATTTGAACCACGTAAAAAAACTATTCTACAAGCGCAGAAGACTCTAAAAGAAGAAGTTGATAATTTAAATAAAAACAGCGCGGTGCTTGGCACTAAAGAGCGGGAGCAGTTAAAAAATAAGATCATCACCGATCGTAATAATCTGCAAACAATGATTGTGTCTTTTCAGCGAGACTATTCTCAAGTACAAAATCAATCATTACAAGCATTCAGCAAACAATTGGAACGTGCGGTTGGCACTGTAGCTAAGAAATCTAATATTGATCTTGTTTTGCAGAAAGGTGTTATTTTGTTTTCTCGCGAAGGCTTAGATATTACACAGCAAGTATTGCTTGCGTTAAAGTAATTTTGCTGCACGTACTATATGGCGCAGCCACGTTTTTTGCTCAAAGAACTTGCAGAGTTGTTGAAAGCTCAGCTGCATGGTGATCCTGATTCTGTTATTACAGGTGTTATGACTTTGCAGGATGCGCAGTTAGGGCAGATCAGCTTTTTAGATAATTTGCACTATTTAAAGCAGTTGCGGCAAACACGTGCTTCAGCCGTTATTTTGCAGGCAGAACATTTACCACAATGTCCTGCCCATGCTTTGTTAGTAAAGAATCCTTATTATAGTTTTGCGTTAGTTGCTCGATTATTTGAACAACCCGATGAGTTTATACCAGGTATTCATCCAACCGCTGTTATTGGAAACAATTGTGAGATTCATCCAGAGGCCTGTGTTGATGCTTGTGCTGTGATTCATTCCAATGTTATTTTGAAGGAGCGTGTTAGGATCGGTCCGCATTGCATGATCGGTGAACGTGTTGTCATTGGTGCTGATAGTCGTTTGTATGCCAACGTTACTCTGTATACCGATACGCAGATCGGCGAGCGTGTAACAATTCATGGTGGTACTGTAATCGGCAGTGATGGTTTCGGTTTTGCGCAACATCAGGGTGCATGGTATAAAATACCGCAGCTCGGTCGTGTCTTGATTGGTAATGATGTGGAGATTGGTGCTAATGTCACGATCGATCGCGGTTCATTAGGAGATACGGTTCTCGCAGAAGGCGTTAAATTAGATAATCAAATTCAAATAGGTCACAATGTACAAATTGACGCTCATACGATCATTGCTGGATGCACGGGCATTGCGGGCAGCACTCGTATTGGTAAAAATTGTCGTATCGGTGGTGGTGTTTGTATTAATGGCCACTTAGAAATTGCTGATGCTGTGAGTATTACTGGCATGTCGGGTGTGAGCCGTTCCATTCGACGTTCAGGTGTTTACGCGTCCTCAGTGCCTGTGCAACCATACTCTCAATGGCGTCGCAATACAGTACGCTTGCGTCAACTCGATGATATGGCGCGTCGTGTTAAAAAAATTGAACAAAAGCAAGAAGAAAATATACCTTAGTCATTTTAAAGCTTATTAAATATGAATGATGTCATGGATATCCAAGAGATTTTAAAATACCTACCGCAGCGCTATCCATTCTTAATGATTGATAAAGTGATTTCGATCGTTCCTGGAAAGTCGATTATTGCACTTAAGAACGTCAGCGTGAATGAACCGTATTTTTTAGGTCATTTTCCTAATAATCCAATTATGCCGGGTGTATTAATCTTGGAAGCGATGGCTCAGGCTACCGGTATTCTTGCGCTGCATGCTGATGCTATGCGTGGTCAGACAGATTACTTATATTTATTTGCGGGTATCGATAAAGTACGTTTTAAGCGTTCCGTTATACCCGGTGATCAACTCAAGATAGAAGCGGTTGTACAATGGACAAAACGAGAAATTTGGAAAAGTAAAGTAACTTCCAAGGTGGGAGCGGATTTGATTTGCTCTGCTGAATTAATGGGTGCGCGGAGAAAAATTAAAAATGATTGATTCTCACGCTATTGTTGATCCGAGTGCTCAAATAGCAGAGCATGTAACAGTCGGTCCGTGGACGGTGATTGGTCCTAATGTCACAATTGAATCTGGCACTTGGATTGGATCGCATGTTGTTATCAAAGGACCTGCGCGAATAGGTCACGATAATAAAATTTTCCAATTTGTATCGATTGGCGACACACCGCAAGATAAAAAATATCAAGGAGAAACCACACGGATTGAGCTGGGCGATCGTAATATTGTGCGAGAATTTTGCACGATGCATCGCGGCACAGCGCAAGGCGGTGGTAGTACGAAAATAGGTCATGATAATTTATTCATGGCCTATACCCATATTGCGCATGATTGCGTGGTAGCCAATCATACTATTTTTGCTAATTATGCGGCTCTAGCAGGACATGTTGTCGTTGAAGATTATGCGACCTTAAGTGCCTATAGTGCGATTCATCAGTTTTGTCATATTGGTGCTTATAGTTTTATTGCACCGGCTACGTTAGTACGCAAAGATGTTTTGCCTTATGTTTTGGTTGAAGGGCATGAAGCGCATACCTGCGGGCTCAATACGATCGGACTTAAACGTAACGGTTTTAATCTGAAAACTATAAACGCCCTCCGTCGTGCTTATAAAATTATCTTTCGCAGTGGTTTAACGGTAGAGCAAGCATTGGAAATGCTAAACCCATTGCTGGATGAGTGCCAAGAAGTCAAAGTGCTTTTCCGAGCTTTGGAGTATTCGCATCGTGGCGTACTCCGTTAATCGGGTTTTACGCATTGGCATTGTGGCAGGCGAAGCTTCAGGAGATTTATTAGCGGCAACCTTAATGCAATCATTACGCGATCGGGGCGTAGTTATTGAGGCGGAAGGTGTTGTAGGTCCTCACATGTTACAGCAAGGTTGTCGTGCGCTGGCTTCAATCGAGGAACTCGCTTGCATGGGCATTCCTGAGATTCTGAAACGTTTGCCTCGTTTAATACGCTTGCGTTATCGATTGGCGCGACATTTTATCAAAAACAAACCCGATATTTTTATCGGTGTTGATGCGCCTGAATTTAATCTTGGGTTAGAAAAAAAATTAAAGAAGCATCATATTCCAGTGATTCATTATGTTTGCCCAAGCGTCTGGGCTTGGCGACAGCGTCGTGTAAAAAAAATTGCAAAAGCAGTCGATTTAGTATTAGCGCTCTTGCCATTTGAAGTAGCATTTTTACAAAAATACGGCATTCCTGTGACTTATGTAGGCCATCCTTTGGCAGACGCGCTTCCCATGCACTATGATAGGGAGCACATTCGCCGCCAATTTAATATTTCACTGCAAGCGACCGTGATCGCATTATTGCCTGGTAGTCGCAGCAATGAAATTGCTTATTTAGGAAAATTATTTATTCAGGTAGCGCAACGTTGTCGCCAGCTAAACTCAGATTTACTATTTTTAGCGGCCATGGTTGATAAAAAACGTGCTGAACAATTTACTCAAATTTGGCGTAAAACCGCACCTGATTTAACAATACGCATACTACAACAAAAAACTCACGCTGTTATTGCTGCAGCGGATGTTGTGTTAGTCGCATCCGGGACGGCGACTCTAGAAGCTTTATTATTAAAAAAACCTATGGTAGTGGTTTATCGCATGGCAAATATATCGTACTGGATCGCGCGTTTACTTGTGCGCGTGCGATTTATTGCCTTGCCAAATTTATTAGCGGATTCTGCGCTTGTACCAGAATTTATCCAAGGTGATGCGACCGTAACATCGTTGGTTGAAGCCTTATTTAATTATTTACATCATCCACAAGAGATGGCAGTGTTAGAAGATGCATTTATAAAAATACATCAACAGCTGCGTTGCAATGCGAGCCTGCGTGCGAGTGAAGCGCTATTAAATTTGCTGAACCCTTGTATCGTTCTTAGAAAATAGTAAGAGGATTTTATGACAGCACATGAAAAAATAAGCGATGTTTTTGCTTATGAAATTTTAGATTCGCGTGGTTATCCTACCGTTGAAGCACAGGTGAAATTAGATTCAGGGCACTGCGCTAAAGCGAGTGTACCTTCCGGAGCATCGACGGGTTCATTTGAAGCGTTAGAATTGCGCGACGCTGATCCAAAACGTTATCAAGGCAAAGGTGTATTGAAAGCAGTACAGTATATTAACATTGAAATCAAAAAAGCATTGCTTGGGAAAAATGTTTATGAGCAACAGGAATTAGATCAATTAATGCAGCGTTTAGATGGAACACCGCATAAAAGTCGTTTAGGCGCGAATGCCATTCTTGCTGTTTCGTTAGCAGTAGCGAAAGCAGCGGCTCAGGCATCTGCACAGCCTTTTTATCGTTACCTCGCTCGATTGGTAGGCAATCAACATGTATCACTGCCTGTACCTATGATGAATATCATTAACGGCGGTGTGCACGCGGATAATAATCTTGATATTCAAGAATTTATGATTGTGCCAGCGGGCGCTCCTAATTTTAGTGAGGCTTTACGTTGGGGATCCGAAATTTTTCATCACTTAAAGACTTTATTGAAAAAACATGGCATGAATACAAATGTTGGTGATGAAGGTGGTTTTGCGCCTAATTTGCGTTCACATACACAAGCGATCGAGCGCATTTTAGAGGCAATTGAACGCGCAGGTTATACCGCCGGTAAAGATGTTTATTTAGCATTAGATGCAGCCAGCAATGAATTTTATCAGAAAGAATGTTATTGCATAGAAAATAAACAGCTGTCACGTGTGCAATGGCTAGAATACTTAGTGCATTTGGTGGAACACTATCCGATTATCAGTGTTGAAGATGGCATGGCAGAGAATGATTGGGAAGGGTGGGCTTTATTAACGCACGCTTTGGGTGAGAAAGTTCAATTAGTAGGGGATGATTTATTTGTAACAAATACAGAACGGCTGAATAAAGGGATTCAACAAAAGATTGCAAATGCTATTTTGATTAAATTAAATCAGATCGGCAGTTTGACTGAGACGTTTGCAGCCATAGCACTTGCGAAAGAACATCAATACGCTACGATCATCTCACATCGTTCAGGAGAGACCGAAGATACTAGCATTGCTGATTTAGCAGTTGCTGTAAATGCGGGTCAGATCAAAACAGGATCCTTGTGTCGTACGGAGCGTATTTCTAAATATAATCGGTTATTACGTATTGAGCGTGAATTAAATGATAAAAATTTATATATGGGATTGCGTGCCTTTCAAAAATTTTTAGCGTAATACTCTTATGAGAGGAGAGAGTGATTCAGCTCAGTTTATGAAGCCATTTATTCTCATTCTCACCTTGTTATTTATCAGTCTGCAATACAAATTATGGTTTGCGCCGGATGGAGTTCATGCTATTGAGCATCTAAAACAGCAAATTTCTGAGCAAGTGGGGAAAAATACAGCGTTAAGCGAACGCAACTATAGGTTAAGAGCGGAAATTTTAGATTTAAAGCAAGGTGTAACAGAGTTAGAAGAACATGCACGTACGGATCTCGAAATGATTAAATCAGATGAGCATTTTTACCAAATACTCGATCAAGATAATAATAATTAATAAGGGTGCTAGCTATCTATGCTTACTTTTCTTGCGTTTTTTACGCCGCGCGTTAGGTTATTGCTATTGGGGCTTTTTGCTCTTCTGCTTTTTGTTTTTAAATTATTGCCGCAGAGAGCAATTGCGCCGAGTCATTTTCGGGAGCAAGCTACGGCTAGTTCGCAAAATGCCTTTGATTATACGAATCAGTCTTTCGCTGTTTTGATAAAAGCAACTCAACAAAAAATGTTAGCGCGCAATTATTTACGGCATTATTTTTCTGTGTGGACTAATACAAATCACATAAAAAGTAATGAAGCAATTAAACAGATAGAATTGAATTTAATTCAAAAATTTTCTAAAAATCCAGGCTGGGATGACGCTGGTTATCCGCGCACACTGCAATGGATTCAGCGGATACTCGGTACGATGGATATGGATCATTTCCCCAATCGTTCTATTAAGGCAATTACAGTGATGGCTACGCCACTGCGCGTGCTTCCTACGATACAACCTTCTTTTGGTCCGCCTGATACAGCAGGTGAGGGTTATCCTTTTGATAATTTACAAGTATCTTGGGTGGGCGCAAATACGCCGACCTTAATTTTACACGCAAATTTAGAGGGTACTTGGTCTTTGGTTTTATTATCAGAAGGCGTGGGTTGGGTGCCGAGTGAGGCGCTTGCTCAAGTAGACGCTGCGTTTATTAAAACCTGGCAAAAGAAACCTTTTCTCACTTTAATCAATAATAAAGTTCCGATTCTGAGCCAGGATAAGAACAATGTTATAGTCACAGAGTTAGGATCGCTTTTCCCTTACACTCGTAAGAACGCTTCTACATTTTCGATTTTAATGGCAGTATCTGATACGCGACGTCATGCGGTTATTAAGTCGGCCACTTTAAAAAAATTGGATGCGATCCCATTTCCTTTGCGCTTAACGCGCAATCACATGGCTATATTGATGAATAAATTAATCGGTATTCCTTACGGTTGGGGCGGATTGAATGGTGATTACGATTGTTCTTTAACCTTGCTTACCTTATTTAGACCCTTTGGTATTTGGTTGCCAAGAAATTCAGCAGAACAAGCAAAAGCTGGACAATTTACTGATCTGTCGCGTTTCAATTCGAAGCAAAAATTAAGGACGCTACAACAACACGCTCTGCCCTTGTTAAGTTTAATTGATCTCCCGGGTCACATCATGCTGTATCTTGGCGAAAAAGATCAACAAACTTACGTGTTTCATGAGGTTTGGGGATTTCACACAGAAACGCGTGCGGGTGTTGAAGGGCGTGCAGTGATTGGCAGCTCAGTAATCATGCCTATCACGTTGCCCGATCATTATTCTAATATTCCAAAATCATTATTAGATAAAGTAACTGGATTTACTCGCGTTGATTTGCAATCGGGTGCACAGATTTTTTGTTTCCAGCGCATGTAACCTAAAATCCCCAGTACTAAAAACAAAGCATATAGGCCTGAAGTTAAATATAAAGATTTGTGATAGTACAAAGCGAAGGCTACGCTGTCTACCATAATCCAAAATAACCAATGTTCTAAGTATCGCTGACTGGTAAACCAAAATGCGATTAAGCTGAACGCGGCTACGAAAGCGTCCCGATATACTGTGACAGAATCTGTATATCGCAGCATCAAAACGATGATGAAAAATAATCCAAAGCCGACTAGCAATCCCAGGATACACGTCAGATAATTTGCCCGTTTGATGTGAGTAGCGCGTTGTGTTGATTTTCCGCGCGACCAGCGATACAGACCATAGAATTGAAAAATAAAGTAAAAGATCTGTAAACACATATCGGCATAGAGTTTGCTCGCTAAGAAGATAAAAAAATATAAACTGACGGCGACGATTCCAAAAATCCAATTCCATAGGCTGTTACGTACCAACAAGTAGGTGTCAGCTAGGCTAAAGGTTAAAGCGATCGTTTCGAGTATGTGCATGGTAGTTAGCGTCGTCGTGTTTAAGTAAGCTTTTATTCCTCAGGAAGCGTTTATGCTAACAAAAATTATGACAGAAGGAAGACAAATTATCTTTACTTTCTTTTAATGTGAGATATATATGCATTTTGATAAAAATGGGCTTATGTTAGAAGCATTAAAGGATGTCGCGGAGTCATCTGAAACGCGTCAACGGGCAGGTATGCTGTACGCAGCGGCAGATTGTTTGTTTTATTTGATCAATAATGTTCTAGAACTGATCATGATTAAACAATCAACTGAGACTAAGCTGAGAAAAGAAACGTTTGAATTCATGCAACAAACTCAGATTATGTTGCGACTTATTCAAGAAGGCCCAGATGTAATTGAAGTAAAAAAGAAAAGCTTTGAATCAGAGCGTAGAATTTTAATCGTCGAAGACGATGCCGTTGCAGGGCTGGGAGCGCGCAGGAGTCTAAAGAGTGCTGGCAGCTATCAAATCAGTTGGGTCAAGTGTGTTAAAACGGCATTAGAGCATTTAAAAGAACAGAACTTTGATCTGGTATTAACGGATATTAATTTGCCCGATGGTAGTGGAATGGATGTAGCTAAAATATACCGTGCTTTCGAACGAGAGACGGGTAGAGCACGTATTCCCATTTTTGCTTTAACCGGATATGTTGGCGAAAGGCGCGAAGATTGTTTGGCCTCTGGCATTGATCAAGTGTTCGTGAAACCACTCGATGCTCAAGCGATGCAGGTAATTCAGACTACTTTAATTGGTTATGCAAATCAAACTTTGGCGATTAATGGATTTTCCGATTTGAGTGCTTATGTTTTATTTGATGTTATGCAGGCGAATGCTTTATTGGGAGAGGATCTTAAGGGTTTTATTACACTTTGGTTGCAAGAGAGTCTGCCTGAGACACATGTAATCTTGCATCAAGCTCATGCTAATCAGGATTGGAACACAATTCAACAGTATGTGCATAAATTAAAAGGCTCGAGTGCATATATTAGGACGTTACGTTTATATCACGCTTGTGCCGCTTTTGAAGATTATTTAATTGCAGATAAAATTTTGGAGCGTGAAATACTATTTAAACAATTTATTCAGGTTATGATCGATACTGAAGATGCTTTGCGCGATTGGATACGGAGTTAGATTTAAGCTGCTATCCTTGATACTCTACTGTTTTTATCGGCAACTGTGATATGAGCTACAAGTTAATCATGCTTGATTTTGATGGTACATTGTGCGCAACTCATAATGCTATCGTGTATAGCGTGCAGCAAGTATATAAATCTTATACTGTACCTTTACCTGATCAACAAGCTATCGAGCGCGTTATTCATAGGGGGCTCGGAATGCAGCATGCTTTACAAACTTTAAGTCCATCTTTAGACGAACAGCGTATTCGTACTCTGCTAGAGGCCTACGAACAAAATTATTTAGAGGAAGGTGCATTGAAAAGTACAACCTTTCCGCATGCGCATACTGTGTTGAAACAATTACAGGATGCTGGTTTAATTTTAACGATAGTGAGTAATAAAGCAGTGCAAGCAGTGAGTAGCTCTTTAGAGCGATTTGGATTAAAGCAGTATATTAAGATGATCGTGGGTGATCGTCTTAATATGAAAAAAAAGCCTGATCCTATGGCATATACAACAGTTATTAAGCCCACTTTCCCAGAATTGTCAGTCTCTGAGATTTTAATGGTCGGCGATACGCAAGCCGATCTTTTATTTGCTAAAAATATTGGTGTAGATGCATGTTGGGCACAATATGGATACGGTACACCTGCTGAATGTATCAAATTAAATCCACAGTATCGCATTCATGATCTGTTAGATCTTTTGCCGATTATCATTCCGAACCGACAACCTCCTGAGCAGCACGCTTGACTTTTAATACAGATACACAGATTTTTCAGCAAGAAAGTTAGATCTAAATAAGAGAAATAATAACGATGACGCGATCGATTCACCAGCCGCATGACAGTTTATTTAAAGTTTTTCACTGAGATAGCGCGCGGAGCGAACGAAGCACTGAGAGAAATATTATGACGATAGCGCAGCAAATGAAGCAAGATTTTTTTGTATAGCGTGCATTTTTTTACTTCATTTCCGAAAACGCACTACGTGGTTGGTGAGATAGGAAGAAGAGTAAGCCCTGGTTGAATGCCAAAAACTCCGAACGGGGGGGGGGTTACCAATTTACTCAAAAAACGCTGAAGTCAGGCGATCATAATGTTTCCTTTTCTCGATCTTGAGCTAACAATTCGGCTAATTTAATC
The DNA here is from genome assembly GCA_013289115.1 of Gammaproteobacteria bacterium. Taxonomy (GTDB): domain Bacteria; phylum Pseudomonadota; class Gammaproteobacteria; order Diplorickettsiales; family Diplorickettsiaceae; genus JABDAQ01. The sequence goes on along the minus strand of JABDAQ010000002.1, from coordinate 49,420 downwards.
TCTAACTGATCGATTCTGTGATAGATCGCGGTAAGTTGTTCATTCAATTGCTCAACTATGATTTTTGTTTTCATATCTACCTCGATGTTGACGCGATCTGAGCAATGCTTGCTATCAAAATTAGTGATGGAACGTGTAAACGGAATGAGATGCACACAAAATCGCTGCTTTGCTTTATCAACTTGACCTACGGTCAAGCTAGAGCCATCTAAAGCGATGAAGCCTTTGGTAACAATAAACTGCATACATGTCTGAGAGCATTGAATGAGTAGGGTTAAGTTATCTCCCGTTTCTTGTTTGTCGATAATAAGACCAGTTTCTAAAATATGTCCTGATAATTCGTGCCCACCTAGTGTATCGCCGATACGCGCTGCACGTTCTACACTGACTTTTTGTCCAAGTTTGAGTTCGCTCAGCGTAGTTTTAATAAGTGTTTCATCAATAGCATCGAACTGTACACGATTATCTTCAATAGCAGATATAGTCTGGCAGACACCATCGATGGCAACACTGTCCCCAATGTTTAAATCGTGCATTAAATTTTCGTGAAGCTCAACAATGTAACTTAGAATTCCATTGCGCTGCTTGATAGATAAAACTGGAAATAAACCACGCGTAATACCAGTAAACATATATAATTATTCTGCTAATTTTGGTAAGACAGCTGTCTGGTAATTCGCTTGCATTAAGGGCAATTTACGATAATCTGACACTACTCTCGGGCAAGAAATTTCCAAAGCGTGTTGACGCAATTGCGCGATATGGCTAGCATCGGTCATTTGACGATAGGCCATCCAAGCAAATAATTTATCACCACCGTCTTTACCTAAGACGCCAATCGCTTCCAGAACACGATTGGAGAATACTATAGTATTTTGACCGCATACTGTCGCCAGCGCAGAAATATACGCTGCTTGTTTTGCAAATTCTGCAGCCTGGCTCTGTATCACCGGCGCGTTATTTATGTTGGCATTATTACTCGTTCTACTGGTAACGCTGACAAGCGTGAGTAAAGCTAAGACTATTAACTTCAGAAATGTCATATTCATAATGATGTCCAGTTATCTATGGATATTCCGTACGGAGAATCGAGGTGTAGAGTATGAGAAATCTGATCGGTTTGCAAACAGGCTAAGGCTTGGTAATGCATATCGGCACACAGGGTGCTAAATAATAATTTTCCTATAGATAAAGCGCCAGCATAAATGATTGTACCTGGCTTCAGTTGAACGGAATGAGCGAAGTTGATGCGGTATAGATTTTTTTTAATCGGTGCACCTAAATAATGCATGCGTGCAACAATTTCTTGACCCACATAACAACCTTTATTGAAACTTACCACGCCTAGAGCAGGATAGTTGAGATGATGGGGTGTAAATAATCCTTTTGTTTCTGGATAAATAACAGAAAAACCTGTTTCAATTTGCTGTGCTGTCCAGATGTGAGCGGAAGGCAATGTTGAAATTAATTCGCATTGTTCACTGATATCGCTCAATTGGATCTTATACAGCGGAAGATATTTATCAAAACAGTGATGCAAATGAGAGATCATGCAGCGCGGTAGTATCAAGTAATAATAATCATTGCGTAGCAATAAATGAAAACTTAACTGTACACGGCCTTTGGGATCACAATGTGCTGCAAGATTATAATTTTTTTCAGTCAGTGTATTAACGTCACACGTGATTTGTCCTTGCAAAAATTTAGCAGCATTTTCTCCTGAGATTTGAATAATGCCTAATAGGTTAGATTCAGTTTGGATTTTCATCATCACGATACTACAATTTGCCTATCTCATTATTTTTGGAATATGATTGCCTGTCTTTTAGGGATAGAAAAGGAGTTCTTATGCCTATCGTTCTCAGATATCTCTTCATGTCTCTGTGTTTTTTGTTTGTGAATAAAAGTTTAGCTGCGGTTGCTACCGGTACGTTGACGGTAACAGCAAACGTTGCTGCCAGTTGTACTGTCACTACAAACGGCACATTGAATTTTGGTGGCTATAATCCGTCGACGTCTACACCGCTCACGGCCAGTACAAGCAGTTTGAGTGTGAACTGTACAAACGGCGCTAATTATACCATAGGGCTTGATAAAGGAGGACATGGAACCTCTACCACTACGCGACAAATGATTGGCGGCACACTCGGCACTGTTTTGTTAAATTATCAGTTGTGCCGCGATGCAGGCGCAACCTGTACGTTGAATTGGGGTAATAGTATAACTACGCCAATAGATGTTTATTCCGGCACAGGCACAGGTACGGCGCAAGCGATTACTATCAATGGGCAAATTCCTGCCGGACAAACTTCTGCAACCTCGGGTGGTTATACAGACACCGTAAATGTGACTGTAAATTATTAACCTATTCTTTGTGTTTTTTGCTAAAAAAATTAGTTTATAAGAATGAAATGGATAAATTATTAGTTCGTTTGTTTGCCATCATTTTTTTTTCCAGTATGCACGGCGTCATACAAGCGGCTGTGTTACAGGTGTCACCTTTATCAGTTCAATTATCACAACAACAACCTATTAGTTTGCTTAGGTTAACAAATTTAAGCGATTCTACTGCCTTAGTACAATGTGATCTAATGCATTGGTCTCAACATCAGAGTGTGGATCAATACCGATCCGCGAATGATATTCTCATCACCCCTCCTTTGTTTAAACTGCCCGGACATAAAACTCAGATCATTCGTCTCGGTTTGAAACATCCACAAAACACGTTAGCTCAAGATACATATCGCATTTTTATCAGAGAAATTCCTAGAGAAATAAAAACCGATGAGCAAAAAGGCGTTAATTTTTTGCTTAATTTATCTTTACCAATCTTTGTGCAACCCGTTGTATCTAAAGAACAATTTATTTGGTCAGGGCACTGGTTAGACACGCGACATCTAAAAATACAGTTGCATAATCTCGGCAATGTCACGCTTTTTACAAATCAATGGCAATTATTTACGTCAGATCATGCCGCTTTAATTGAGAAACATAAAACATTTCGGTATATTCTGCCGCATCAACAATACAGCTGGACGCTTGCGTTGAAACACAGTTCGATTCCTATGGAAGTTCAAGCTTTTATTAATGCGCAAACAAGGACGAAGCCTCTACAGATTTTCTAAGTTTAATGCCCTTGTTCTTTTTTTATTGTTTGTTTATGTAGCAGACGTTGCTGCAGTACAGAAAAAATTAATCTCATTAAAACAACGTTTAAATCCATTACTGCTAGAGATTGAAATCAATCAACATCGTTTGTCTGGTGTCAGTGAGTGTTATCAAGATGAACACAGTCAAATTTGGATCAGAGATCAGGATATAAAAACCTGGGGTATACGTTTGCCGCATCACAGACCTCGAATTTATCGGCATCGTAGACTTTATTCATTGAAATGGTATTCAGGCCTGCAGTATCGTCTTGATCCGTACGCTATGTTGCTCAAAGTGCAAGCGCCCGCTCGGCTTTTTCCTGTCGTGCAATTTTCTCCTGCGGTCGATTTGGTTCCCGCTTTACGTCCTCAAGATCAGGGCGGATTTCTAAATTACGATCTAACCGCATTTCGTAGAAGCGATTTCAATCAAACTAATTTTTCTGGTTTTTTTGATGTGAATTTTTTTAATCGCTATGGAGTAGGACATAATAATGTACTGATTTATAGAAATTATACTAATGATTTTTTACATACGAACAAAAAAGGATATCATCTCATACGTTTGGATACGCAGTGGGTTCTGGATCAGCCTGAAACAATGAGTAGCTGGCGCTTGGGTGATTCGATCACAGGAGGGCTCGATTGGAGCGGCGCGGCGCGATTTGCAGGAATTCAATACGCTACTAATTTTGCAACACAGCCCAATTTTATTACCTTCCCATTGCCTGGATTTAGAGGAGAATCGGCTGTTCCAAGCACTTTAAATGTTTTTATTAACAGCATGCTTAATCAACGGCAGTTCGCGCAAGAAGGACCTTATATTTTTGATCGAATTCCAGTTATTACAGGCGCAGGTACCGTGAGTATTGTGACGCAAGATATTTTGGGTCGCAGTCAAATTGTTAATTTTCCTTATTATGCAAGCAATCAATTATTACGGCCTGGGTTAAGTAATTTTTCATATGAGGCGGGTTTCATTCGTCGAAATTACGGTATTCATAATAATGATTACGGACGTTTTTTAGTCAGCGCAACGTATCAATACGGAATGACGAATACATTGACTTTGGGTACGCATACTGAATTATTACGTAAACAACAAACTTTAGGTGTTTCTGCTGATTATTTATGGAAACAATATGGCGTGATTTCTGTCGCTGCCGCAGGTGGACATAATACTGCTTTAGGTAAAGGCACATTATTATCGCTCGGTTTTCTTCGACAAACACCTATTTTGAATTATGGATTTAAAACAACGTGGTCTTCACCGCATTATCTTCAGCTTGGCGATCAACCGTACGCTCGACCCAGGAGTACAGGACAGATTTTTGCGGATTATACGCATGCGTACGGAACATTGGGTGTAAGCTACACACTGGTTAATAATCGTGTGATACACAAGGATGGGCTGAAAACTTTGCCGACTACACGTTTATTGACGATCAATTACAGTAAAGCTCTTTTTTCTCATGCGTTATTGAATTGCGGTATCGTGAATGATTTGCATCATGCAAGAAATAGTCAAGCATTTTTATCTGTATATATTCCTTTAGATTCTGGTTATGGTCTGAGCAATTTTACGAGCAGACAACAAAATCATGTAGATAGCTGGCTGCAATTTAGCAAAAATCGTTTTACACCGTTGGGTTATAGTTATGATGTTATAGTCAGCACGCTGCGTGATCGTATTGCCGGTGCTGATATTGCTGTACAAAGTGAACATGGCGCTTATGCTGCACGTATTGCGCACGGTAGACATGCAAATTCTGATTATGAATTCGACGCAAGCGGTAGTGCCATTTATTTTGCAGGCGATACATTTTTAACGCGCAAAGTGAATAATAGTTTTGCTGTGGCGCAAGTACCGTCTTTTTCTGATATAGGCGTTGTGTATCAAAATCAGCCCGTAGGAAGTACGAATAAACAGGGGAATTTGTTAATTCCAGATTTATTACCGTATCAGCAAAATAATATCGCGCTTGATTTGACGACCTTGCCTTTGAATACGCATTTCAATTATGAACATAAAAAGGTTGAGCCGTATTTTCACAGCGGTGTTTTAGTACGCTTTCCAGTACAGCGAATGCAAGGAATACTTTTACATTTAGCGACTGAAGCGGATCATTGGTTGCCTGCTGGCAGTCGCGTTGTATTTAAATCGAATCGTTCGACGGTTGATAATTTTGTGGGTTATGGCGGAACGGTTTATTTGACGAATGTACAAACCGCTTCTATTCGCGGGAAAGCGTATTGGGACAAGCAATCCTGCAATTTTTCGGTCAGGTTGCCGAAAACCATGGAATCTATTGTTGATATAGGGAAGGTTGTATGCCAGACATGAGGCGTTTTCGAATACCCTTGATATTTTTCATTTTTATTCCTTGTATAAGTTATGCGAGTTGCACAGGTTTTGGTTGCAGCTGCAGTGTTTCTACGAGTGCTGTTAATTTCGGTACTTATAACCCGATGTCTTCAACCAATCTTACTACCAGCAATACTGCAGCGGTTAGCGTTGCTTGTTCTGTGGTAGTCGCTGGGATCATTTCCTATGTAATTGCATTGAGTCCGGGAAATAGCGGCACTTTCGCAAGCTCTCGCTATTTGAACAAAGGCGGAGTGCACATGAATTATAATTTGTATACAACATCAGCGCTTACTTCAATTTGGGGTAACGGTACGTCAAGCACAGCTACAGTGAGTGATAGCTATACAATATTCGGATCTACTACGCGCAATTACGCTGCATACGGCAGTATTCCTGCTTTGCAACGCACAGTCACGGTCGGCACTTATACGGATAGCGTTACAGTAACTGTTACGTATTAGACTTTTGTAACCGCGGTCGTTAAAGCTTCTTATACATGATCTTTTTAGCTTTATAAAAATTCAATATCATAAGCAACGGACCTGATAAACCATAACTGAGAAAAATTAAAAATAATATCTTCGGCGGATCTAAAGAAATTCCGATGAATGCCAGTACGATAGCTAAAATAGCAACAAACGGAACTCTGCCTTTGTGATCTAATTCTTTAAAACTGTAATAACGAATATTGCTTACCATTAATGCTGCGGCAGAAATAGCCAATACAGCTAAGGTAATGCACACAGTAATGCCTGAGATTTTCGTATCAACGCCTGCCCATACGCTGCTGGCTAGTATTCCTGCTGCAGCAGGAATCGGTAAGCCACGAAAATAACGTTTATCTAGCACATGTAATTGTGTATTAAAGCGCGCTAAGCGCAAAGCACCGGATGCTGCAAACATGAATGCAGTGAGCCATCCAAGCTTTGCTAAATGTTGTAAAGACCAGGTGTAGATTAATAAAGCGGGCGCTACGCCAAATGACACCATATCAGAGAGGCTATCGAGCTCTGCTCCGAATGCACTTTGTGTGTGTGTGAGCCGTGCAATGCGCCCATCCAAAAAATCCATGATCATCGCAATAAAAATCGCAATACCTGCATTGTCAAACTGTTGATTCATGGCAGCAACAATGGCATAAAACCCTGAAAACAATCCAGCAATTGTAAATAAATTAGGTAATAGGTAAATGCCTCGTTTATGCATAGGGCGTAAATCAGAAGCTGTATCGAGCGCAGGTGAGACCGTGCTTGGATTTTTTTCAGACAAGCGTAAACGATTGTGTAACTTAAAGAGTGTTTTGTTCATAAGTAGATTCCATGGCGAGCTTTTTCAATTGATATAAAATTTCTAACGCTTCTTTAGGAGATAGATCGTCAGGATGTAGATTATTCATTAAGATGGTTAAGGCTGGATGTTGAGTTGATCGTTTTGGTTCAGAATGTACTGAAGCGATTGATTTAGCTTGTTTGCGTTCTAGTTCTATTAACTTGCGTTTGGCATTTATGATGACCGTTTCAGGAATTCCGGCCAATCGCGCAACCTGTATACCATAACTTTGGCTGGCTGGCCCAGATTGTACTGTGTATAAAAAAGCAATCATTCCATCGTGTTCTACGGCATCTAGATGGAGGTTGATGATTTGGGGTATTTGATCAGCCAAGGTAGTCAATTCAAAATAATGTGTTGCAAACAAAGTACAGGCTTGAATTGAATCCGCTAAATAATCAGCGCAAGCAAAGGCTAAAGCGAGGCCGTCAAATGTACTGGTGCCACGGCCAATTTCATCGAGTAATACTAAACTATGTTCGGTTGCGTTGTGTAGAATATTCGATGTCTCAGTCATTTCTACCATGAACGTGGAGCGCCCGCCTGCTAAATCATCCGCTGCTCCGATCCGCGTAAAGATGCGATCAAGCGTGCTAATGTTTGCACGTTTGGCTGGCACATAACTGCCCATCAAAGCTAATACACAGATCAGTGCCGTTTGCCGCATGTAAGTTGATTTTCCACCCATATTGGGTCCTGTGATGATCGCCATGCGTTGTCGTTGCGTCAAAAATGTATCGTTTGCAATGAAAGGCGTATCTAAAATTTCTTCTAGAATAATATGTCGCCCCCCTACAATTTCTATGCCAGGATCTGTTTTTAATTGCGGGCAGACTAAGTTCAATGTATCAGCGCGTTCTGCTAAACATGTTAAAACATCCAATTCACTTAAAGCAGACGCTGTTTCTTGTAGCGCTTGTATGTCAAGCAATAGCCGATCTAGTAAAGCTTCATACAATTGTTTTTCTAGCGCTAACGCTTTAGAACGCGCACCTAATACACGATCTTCATAGTTTTTTAGTTCTGGAATGATATAACGTTCTACATTATTTAAAGTTTGACGCCGAACATAATGGTCTGGAACTAATTTGGCTTGTAAACGACTGATCTCAATATAGTAACCTTGCACACGATTGAAACGTACTTTTAAAGTATTAATTCCAGTTTTGCGGCGTTCTTGCGCTTCTAATTCCAATAAATATTGACCAGCGTCTTCACTGAGCATACGCAATTGCGCTAATTCATCGTGATAAATAGAAGCAATCACACCGCCATCGCGAATTAAGGCAGGTGGATTGTCTGCTAATGCACGTTTCAGAATATCCACTAAATCTGGAAATGTTTTTATCTGCGTGGATAATTGTGTTAATAAATGAGTGGATTGATTTGGATCAGTACACCTAGCTAATTGTTGTTGAATCTCGGGTAATAACGCTAATGCTTCGCCTAATTGTATTAGATCTTTAGGGCGTGCTGATTTGAGCGCGATGCGTGTATTAATCCGTTCCATGTCACCCACGATAGATAATCGATCACGAAGAAGCGTATCGTGTTTCCGCTTCAATAGCGATGCAATAGCGTGTTGACGTTTTTGAATTAAAGCTAAATCACGCAAAGGACGATCGATCCAACGTGCTAATAAACGAGCCCCCATAGGCGTTTTTGTACGATCTAAGATAGACAGCAACGTATTATCGCGCAGTCCACTGAGATTTTTTGTTAATTCTAAATTACGACGTGTGGTCGCATCCATTAACACCCATTCATGGTGTCGCTCTACGTATAATCTGTGAATATGCAGCAATCCGTTGGGTTGTGTATTTTGCGCGTACGCTAAGAGACAGCCTGCTGCACTGAGTGCCAACGGTAGATCACCACAGCCCAAGCCAGTCAAATCGCGCATTTTAAATTGTTGTGTGAGTCGATAATGCGCTGCACTTAAATCAAATTCCCAGCTGGGTCTGCGTTGCACGCCCTGTTTATTTTTTAAAATAGGATGAGTAAACATATCACAGATCAAGAGCTCAGCTGGATTGAGGCGCGCTAATTCACTGAGAAACGCTTCTTCACCTACGACCTGGAAAATAGTAAAGCGACCTGTACTCATATCTAAACATGCAAATCCAAATTGATTTGTATCAGACCAAAGCGCCACTAATAAATGATCACAAAACTGTTCCAGTAATGCGCCATCACTGACAGTTCCTGGCGTAATGATATGAGTTATCTGACGTTCCACGGGACCTTTGCTCAAAGCAGGATCTCCAATTTGATCGCAGATAGCTACTGATTTTCCAAATTTAACCAATTGTGTTAAATATTTTTCAAGATGACGAACAGGGACGCCGGCCATAGGTATTATTTCATCCTCTGAACTGGCGCCGGATTTTGTCAGCGTAATACCTAACAATCGTGCTGCTTCCATCGCATCATCAAAAAATAATTCATAAAAATCACCTACGCGATACAATACCAATTTGTCTTGATGCTGTTGTTTAATCGTTAAATACTGACGTATCATGGGCGTGTAGGTGATTTGCCGTTGTTTTAACGATAAGGTTTTATCTGTCATAAAAACATGAACATTATTGGTATGAGGGTAGATTACTGATCTGAAACGAACAGGCTTCTACATTGGGTACTGCTGGTTTTTTACGAATGATTAATTCAAAATAAACGTTCGCTGGTATGTCTTCTCTGATAAGCTGAAACAACCGATAACCGAGTGTTTCGAGTAAATTAAAAGGATGGTTGAGGCAAAAATTTTGCACAGTGCGAGCCAAATGCGCATAACAAACAGCATCGCTTAATTGATCGTTATGACACGCTTTAGGTAGTTCTGGAAAATAAAGCGTTATTTTAGCACGCACTGTTTGTGGCAGCGCTTGTTCTTGCGGAGAACATCCTAAGCGCACAGATAATGTCATTTTTTCTAGGATTAATTGGCATTTCATAAGAGAATACTACTGTGTTTTAGAGAAAATATAAGTTCATTCACCTTGGAGCTCGATGGTATCACAAAACTCTAATCTGCCCTAGGAGGCGCAAAGATGGATGAAATACGGCTGAATTTTTAGATGAAGATTTACTTTATATAGATATAGGTTACGCATGCAATATATCGAACAAACCTTAATGCAAGGGGAAACCATTATTTATCGTACTCAATTGCATTGGATTATTTTTTATAAACCCTTGCTGTATCTTTTCTTGGCGGGTTGTTTATTTTTACTCGATTTACATTTGCTTAGCTTTATATTTTTTATTATGGCTGCTTTTGAAACCTTTAGGCAGATCATTGCTTTTTCTACGTCGGAATTTGCAATCACCAATCGCAGAATTATCATCAAGGTTGGATTTATTCAACGCCATTCTTTAGAAACTTTACTGCAACGTGTGGAAAGTATTGAAGTGATGCAAAGTATTTTAGGTCGTTTGTTAAATTATGGTTCCATTATTATCTGTGGTGTTGGGGGCTCGCGTGAGCCTTTTGATGGAATTATTAACCCTTTACTGTTTCGTCAGAAGACGCAAGAGCAGATCGAAACCTGTAATCAATCAGCTTGAGCTACATTTTTATTTACATGAGAGATAATCGTGGATTCTTTTCATTTAATGGCCATTGCCCCGATCGATGGCCGTTACGCTCAGCATACAGAAGAACTGCAAGCGCTTTTTAGTGAATACGCATTGATACGTTTGCGTTTACTTGTAGAAATTCGTTGGTTGTGTGCTTTGGCTGATCATCCATGTATTCAAGAAACCTTTGTTTTGTCTCGTGATGATCGGCAGTGTTTAGATCAATTGATAGTGCAATTTACACTAGACGACGCGAAACGCATTAAAATCATCGAACAGAAAATCAATCACGATACGAAAGCAGTGGAATATTTTTTGAGAGAAAAATGCGGCGAATACACGCAATTATTGCACTGTAGTCCGTGGATACATTTTGGTTGCACCTCAGAGGATATTAATAATATTGCTTATAGTATGATGTTGCACCAAGCGCGTACGCAACATATTTTACCGTTGATGGATCAATTGATCGAATTTTTTCGCGATTACGCACACCGTTATGCACAACAAGCGATGTTAGCACGCACGCATGGGCAACCCGCGACGCCGACTACAGTAGGCAAAGAATTTGCTATTATCGTTGCGCGATTGCGTACGCAGCGTAAACGATTTGCTGATCTGTTGCTATTTGCTAAGTGGAACGGTGCGGTGGGCAATTATAATGCGCAGGTTTTTGCTTATCCTGAAGTAGATTGGCAAGCGACAGCTGAACGATTTGTCAAGCAGTTTGGATTGCAATGGCAGGCGTATACAACGCAGGTAGAATCACATGACAGTATCGCACAATATTGCGACATCTTAAAACATTTCAATGCAATTTTGATCAAAGTTACTGAGGATATGTGGCATTATATTGCCATGGATTATTTTAAACAGAAACCACAAGCACAGGAAATCGGTTCGTCGACTATGCCGCATAAAGTCAATCCGATCTATTTTGAAAATGCTGAGGCAAATTTAAGTTTAGCGAATACCTTATGTCAGCATTTTTCTGAGCATTTAATACGATCGCGTTGGCAACGCGATCTGCGTGATTCTACATTGAAGCGTAATTTAGGTTTGGTTTTTGCGCATAGTTTATTAGCGTATAAAAATATTTTGCAGGGATTCTTAAGAGTAGAGATCAATACACAGTGTATTGAACAGGATTTAGCACAGCACTGGGAAGTATTGACTGAAGCGATACAGACAGTGCTGCGTCGTTATAATTTAGAACAAGCGTATGAAACAGTGAAGACATTATCGCATGGGCAACAGTTGGATCAAAAGAGAGTTCATGCCATCATTCACCAATTGCCGATTCCAGACTTTGTTAAGGAAAATCTGCTGGCTTTGACGCCCAATACTTATTTAGGTTACGCGCGAGATTTAGCGAAAATGATATAAATTGTAGATCAAGGATGTTCTATGTATGTTGCTCTGTCTAACAAATTTCTAAACAAGTTTTTCTGCTGGCTAAACCAAGAAACGGAATCGTTGAAACGTTTTCCTTTAAGTCGTCTCAGTTATATCCAAAACAAATTACAAGCTGCGGATGTTTTGCTCATCGAGGGACGTACACGCGTTAGCCAGATTATCAAGCTCATTACGCGAAGTTCTTGGTCGCATGCTGCGCTCTATCTTGGACGCGGTCGTGATGTACAACCGATTCCTTTGCGCGATCGCATAGAAAAAACCTACTCTGTTTGTTTGGATGATCAATTAATTCTCGAAAGTTTGTTAGGACGCGGCACGATCGTTTCACCTTTGCACAAATATGAGCAGGAACATATGCGTATTTGTCGGCCTCATGGTATTACCTGTGCAGATGCACAGCAAGTGATCGCTTATACCTTGCAAAGACTCGGTGTGGAATACGATTTCAGGCAAATTTTAGATTTGGCACGTTTTTTATTACCTTGGCCGATTTTACCGCGCACCTGGCGTTCTACTTTATTTGAATTAAAACCAGGAACAACGTTGAAAGAAACCTGTTCTTCGTTGATTGCTGAGGCGTTTCAATCAGTAGATTTTCCAATCTTACCTGTGATCGATCACAATCATCGCCCTGATCTTGCCTTACTAAAACGCAATCCACGTTTGTATGTACCTAAAGATTTTGATTATTCGCCTTTTTTTGACATTATTAAATATCCGATTTTGGACGCGACTCACGGCGGTGTTTACCATGATCTACCTTGGGATGATTCATTGTTAAGTAATGATGACGTGCCTCCCGTGGCGCAACAACAATCAGATAAAAAGAAATAAATGATTAAGCGTTAAGTGACCCCTATATCTAGGTCGGTGTAATCGAACTAATCGGTAATTTTTCATTATCCGTGTGCAAACGCTTATTGGCAGACTTGAGAAAGAAAGTGTTAGCAGTATCGTTTGGACGTTTAAGAGAGCCTGATTGTTGTTCAGAATGTTCGTTTTTCCTGTAGCTTGCTACAGCTTCTAAATAAGTTTCGATGGGTAAAGGACCAAAAGCATCATATTCACTACTACCAGGGATCTTGGAATCAATCAACCCGAACACACACGTTTTCACACAGTGATAAAACAAAGTTTTTATAGGCCCCTGCATATGATAAAGGATTGAAGTGAAATCTTTAACAGAATGTTTAATAAATAACTGAAACAATTCAGGATTAAGTGCGTTGAATATCACCTCCTGAGTTGCTAACGGTGTATGTTCGAGTATCTCGCAAAAATTTTCTTTAGTTTTGATAAGGTCCGGCAGTCTTTCTTTTATAGAATTAATTAAACTGCGTTGATTATTAGGAGTTAGCCCTGCTAATAGCTGACACAGATCATAATGAGTTTTTATCTCGGGTAATTTTCCCTGGAGAGCTTGATAAAATCCATCCTTTTCTGACTCTGAAAGCTTAGTCGAAATTTTATTGAAGTCAGAACAAGTTCTAATTAACAAATGCATGTGATTTTCAAATAGATTCAATAGGAATGATTTAAGCGCTTCCGAGCGACGAGAATCGCTTAGACAATCTACAAGACATTGATACTCTTTTGACTCTTCAAGATTCTCTAATATTTTTTGACGCAAAGGAAGATCTTCTAGGATAAGGCGTCGAAATTGTTGAAAGGGTGATTCAAAATTAAGATGTGAGTCATCTTGTTCAAATTTGTCTGAGGTTAAAAACTCATACAGTGCTGGGTAAGTATTCAAAAACGGAGACACGGCTTTACATAGTACTTCAGATTGTGTAGTGAATAGATTGAAATGCGCTGCCTTGGATTTACAGAATTTTAGTAAGTCTGTTCTGGTTCTAATTGTACGAGAAAATGTATTTTCTAAGAGTGCACGAAGCGCAGCATCGGGCTGGTGATTACCAGCTGCGATGAAGCTAAGAATTTCAAGTAGGGCAGATAGTTTATCAGAACTGCTATTTAAAAATTTTTCCAGAAACAGAATACAACGTGCATACAAACTTCTATTTTTATCACGGAAAAATACGCGCTGAGTCAAATGAATAAGATCGTTAGTTTTGAGAAAATCATCAAAATATGGATTTTGCATGAGTAATTCATAAGCATCCATCCCTAATGCATCTAGCAAATCGAGCTTGGGATGAAGCCACTTCGACTTAAAATTTTCTAAGCTTCCCGATTTTACAAGAAATGTTAATATCTTCTCGCGTCCTTGTTGATTGCAAGCTAAAAGATTCTCTACATCATCAAGCGTTTCAGGTTTGGGATAGTTCTTTACATCGCGCGAAAACCAATATTCTACGGGTAGAAGATCTAATAAATGGATTAGATTGCTTACGCTCTGAGGAGGCTCAGGCCAGTCATTGTTCTCCTCCAGTATTTTACAGACTTCATTTCTGCTTTCTGTATCTAATAGCTTCAATAAGTTATTTAAGTCAGTTTTTGAAAACCTCACGATATCGTTTTTAAATTGAGTAAAGTATTTTATGGGCAGATAATAAAGCAGACTTGCTAAGTTATTGGTGTCCTGAACATTCGGCCAAGCGCCTTGACGATCATTCAGTAGCCTAACTATTTCTTCTCGCTGTTCTGCACTCAAATCCTGTAATATAATTTTCAAATCATACGCTGATTGCGGTAATGCTGTGGAAAGCCTTTCACGGATTAAGTTCACAGGCAAGTAGTGCAAAATCATTGCTAACTCTGGTGCATTATTAATTTCAGGCCAAGTTTCTTCTTCTAACGTTTTGATAACCTCCATTCTTTGATTTTTATCTAAAAACCGGAATACAATTTTTAAATCATTCGCCGATTTTAATAATCTTGCGGAAAGTTTTTGACGGATTAAGTCCGTAGGCAGGTAGTGCAAAATCATTCCTAAGTCTGTTGCATTATTAATTGCAGGCCAAATATTTTTTTCTTCTAAGGTTTTGATAACCTTCCTTCTGTAATTTTCATTGAGCGGATATAATAATTCTTCTAAGTTATTCGGCGTTAATTTCTCATAAAGATTTGCAGATATCTCCAATGCCCAATCAAGATACTGATGCGGTAAAATCTTGATCAGATTGATCAATTCAGGAACGCTTGAAATTGAGATGGTTAAAGATGTTTTATCATTTTCTTTGGTTAGGTTCAGACAAATAAACTCTGTTAGTTTATCAAAACTAGATTGCTTAAATGTCTTGTATATTTGACACAATTGGATTCCCGATTTAATAAGGCCCTGGCAATTCTCTTGAGTTATGTAACGCTTAAACAACATTTCTTTGTGATCTGAAAACTTCGACAATTTGCTTATTGCTTCTAGCTTTCCCTTTAAATCGAAACTATTAAACTGTTTAAGCCATTCTGACTGTTCCCCGAATACATTACAAAATTTCTCAAAACCACTAATCTCTATGGCAGGTGCAATTGTCACTAGATCATCGAAAGTCTTCACAATATCGGGCCACATTTCTTTATCATATAGCATGTCCAACAGTTTATAGGCGTTTGATTGACTCAAAAAACTGAATGCAGTAACTACTTTCTGAGGCTTGCCAGAAAAAATATTTTTACAATATTCTAGTATGATTGCTTCATCCACAACGGGAGGTATTTTATGTTCATTGATTTTCAGATCATTCCATGTTGACTTAGCGAATGAATCGCAAATCGATTTGCATTGTTCTGTATTTAAGTCTTCTAATAATTCGCCTAAATGATTGGTATCCTTGATAATATTAGATTGATTTTGCTCGATTGCCTTCAAAACATCGGCGTGTAATGAGGAATCAGTTCTGAATAACTGATTCAAAGTGTTCGGATAGTTTATTTTAGAAATCAGCTGTAAATATTTCCCTGTTGTTTTTAGGCGCTTACAAAGTCTTAGAAAATCTTCTGTTTTCAGATTTTTATTTTTAAGATTGTTATGAACTGTATAAAACTGTTCTGTCTCTTTAACTATTTCTTCTAATTGGAGTGTGTCTAATAGTGCCCATAATGCATCGCGATAGGGATATTCAGAGTCCAAACCTTTTAAAAGATTAATTAAATCATCAACTGTTCGAACAATTGTTCTTAAATCTAAAATTCCACACAGTAGCTTTTCTAAGGGGAGATTCTCCGAGGTAACAAAATATTTTAAAGCGGTGCATAAGTCAGCGCCTGTTGTAATGGTTGTTCCAAGTAATCTCTTATAGTTTTTGTATTCAACACACCGTTGTTCTTCGGTCAAAAACTGCAAAATATTTTCTAAACATTGAGCAGTTTTGATAAGATCGGCAAGCGAACCTCCTAAATAATGAGACAAATGTTGATAAATAGTATCGCGCTGTTTCTGAGAAGAAACAGAAAACACTTTGTGAAAATCGCTCGAGTTTTGAATGATTTCATGCCATTTATTTTCAAAAATATTGTACAATTCATTTTTTTCTTTATCTGTTTGTAAACATTTAATAATGTGATGAAAGTCCCTGGCTTGATGAACAATTAAATTCCACGGCACCTGAGTGTAGATAAAACCGCGCAAGTAATCTGAGGCATGCTGATAAATTTTCTGAAAGTCCTGCCCCGTTTTAATAAGTGCAAGGATTTTATCATTATCACCTTGAATGAACGTATCCAGAAATTTATCTCGAGCGTTCTTGTCTAAAGCCTCTAACAGTGGGTAAAGATTGTCAGCGCTGCGGCGTGCGGTTTGAAGAAACTCTTTTTCAAACACAGTACAGAGAGCCTCATGCGCAGATTCAGGAACAGATCGAATTAATTTTTCAGAACTGGTTAAGCTCAAAGAGCTATTGAGTTCATTTTTTAATCGTGTTTGGCACGCTTTGTAAAGATCGAAGTGCAAGTCCCTAGGTATTGAATCAATCAGTTTTTGAAAGTCAAAATCTACAAGAGACTCTCCCCAAGTTTTTCCAATGTGGGCTAATATACATAATTGCTCAGAGCGCGGCAGATAGGTAATTAACTCTCCTAGCTTATTGGGACGATTGAACTTTAGAAATAGAATGATTTCATCAGGGAAATAAGATCGATAAAATTCCTTGCGTTTGCTATAGGGAATCTCCATGAGTATTTCTATAAAATCTACTTCTCGACGTTCCAGAGAATCACATATTTTTTTCTTGAAAATCTCATAGGCTTGTTCCTTCCTTTCATCGGGTAAGGCCTTCATGAAACCTATCCATGTCCCAGCGTAATTTATCTTTTCATGAAAGCGATTTTCAAGAAGATCGAACAAAGTAATACGTTGTGCTACTTCTAGACGACGAAAAGAAGTGTTAAGTTTTTCTGTTTCTGGAAATACAAACGCGAGGAGCTTATCGATTAGATCAGGAAAACTAGAACTCAGTATTTTCAGCTTATTTTTGCAAATTGTATCAAGTAAGTGTCCGAGATCTGTATCGAAATTGATTAAAGAAACAATTTGTTCTTGAATAAATTTTAGCTTGATGATTACTTGAAATTTGTTTGTGCTAATATCGCCTAGAAAATTAAGTAAGTTTTCTTGAGTAGAAAGTAAAGACTTCAGCGTTTCTTGAACATCGTCGCGCTTGGTAAGATCTTTTATAATTTGAACGTCTTGTGTTTCAATCAGCGTTACACACTCTGCCAAGGTTAACTTAGGAAATGAAATATTCAATGCCTTGAGCATAGGATCGGTTATTCTAGTAATTTCTTTTCCACAATATTTCCTACAGTCACTTAATTGTTTGATGATAGTATCAATTTGGGTCTTAGACTCATTGGGAGCCTTATTATCTAAACATATAGAACTCAGTTCTTCCCAATTTTCTTTGATTGTAGCCTCTATATTATCTGCTTCCATGGCAACACAGCGTGATAAGGTTCCACCCGCATTTGTATTATTATTTTTGTGTTTTTCTGCTTTCCTTAATAAATGGGATATTACAACTCTTACTTGGCTTGGAATTTTAGTGTTATTATTGAACGCTTGCTCGAATTCCTCTTCATTTGCATTGCTAGGAAGCTGTAAAAATTTTCTCAAAAAATAATCAAATCTAACAAGTGCTGGATATACTTCTTCTCCAGCTTGTAATTCAGTGCCTTCGTGATGAACATCGTTACGGTTGAGTTTTGCAACTAAATCATTTAATACTTTGAATAAGGAATTATATTTTTTACATTCGTGATATTTTTCTAAATATTCGTTAATTGTCTTCGTTAGCAGAGAATGAATGAGTAAGCGTTTTTGTTCCGCTCTTGTCAGTTTGTTGTGATCCTTATCATGCGGAAGGCAATAATAAAGATTGTTTTTTCTTTCTAAATCCAAATCTTCTAGATTAAGGCTGTGTTTTTCAAAATCAATTTCTTCCAAGTCATCACGGATAAGATTGGAAACCGGAATCAGCGCTTTGAGTTTATCATCAAGAATATGCGTTCTAAGTATTTCTTTTAAATCAGGATTTTGAGTATCGCTTGCCAAAAGTTCGGCAGCACAATCATTATCATAATAACAAAGGAGTTCTGGCATTAAAATTTTGATCGTTTTTTCACCGAGTTCCTGTGCAACATAGCCGCCTAAATCAACTAGAAATTCGATCAGCGGGCTGTCTGGATAGGCTGTATAAGTCGGCCAAAGACCTTCTTGCATTTTTTTCCAGCTTGCTTTGAAAAACTTTTTTATCTCTTCAATGGATGGATCCTTCTTCCAATCATCGAATAAAACATTTAATTCTTGCAAAACCAGATTTTTAAACGCTGGATAGATTAGCTCATCTATCGAATCAGCAGATAATTGCTCTTCATAGGTTGAATCTGCTTTAAGCTGCTCAAACTTTTCTTGTAATACTTCAATTTGCATTGTTTCTCTCGTCATTATTTTTATTCTTGTTTAAGAAACTATGAACCCATCACCTCATTCAATTCGTTCCGTGTGAATTGTCAGCAGCCTCTAATTTTTTTGAGCTTGTTCATCAATTAGCTTCAACCAATGTTCATGAATACAGTTGTCTTTTGTTAATTCCGGATGGAACGTCAGCGCAATGCAATTATCTTGCTGTACAGCGACTGGTTGATCTTGATATTTCGCTAAAATGCGCACCTTATTTAAATCTATGTCACAAATTTTTGGTGCACGGATAAATAACATTTCTATGGACGTATCAGTTAATAACCAACGACCTTGCCCAATGCCACTGGCGATCTGTCGACCGTAGGCATTGCGTTCAATCGTGATTGCAATGCGCTGTAGGCTTGGTTGTTGCGGAGAGAGGACGTTTTGAGCAAGCAAAATAGCACCGGCACAAGTGCCAAGTATGGGTCGATTAAAATTTTGGATTGCTTGAAATAAATTGTGTTCTGTTAACAAGCGCAATAGTACAGAACTTTCACCGCCTGGAATGATCAGGCCGTTAATATTATCTAGATCTGCAGGACGAGAAACATAGCGATGTTTAACGTTCAGTTGATTTAAATAATGCGCATGTGCGGCGTAATCGCCTTGCAAGGATAAAATACCGATCGTTATCATGTATCCAAACCTGACATGGCTTCACTTAAGTCATTGGAGGCTTCCAATAAGTGATTTGGATCATCAAAATACGTTGTAGCTAAAACGATTGCGCGTGCACGCGCTTCTGGGTCTTGCGATTTAAAAATGCCGGATCCAACAAACACACTTTCAGCGCCAAGTTGGCGTACCAACGCTGCATCAGCCGGCGTTGCAATCCCACCTGCAGAAAAATTGGGCACGGGCAATTTTCCATGGTGAGCCACCCATCGTACCAGTTCCAGTGGGGCCATGATACGCTTGGCTTGAAGACATAATTCTTGTTCGGAGGCTACAGTTAATTTTTTTATTCCGTGAGTAATCGCGCGTAAATGTTTGACTGCTTCGACAATATTGCCTGAACCTGCTTCGCCTTTGGTACGAATCAGCGCTGCGCCTTCTGCGATGCGTCGCAAAGCTTCGCCTAAATCACGACAACCACAAACGAATGGGATCGTAAAACTATGTTTGTCGATATGACACTGATTGTCCGCAGGGGTTAATACTTCGCTTTCATCGATGAAATCAATTTCAAGTGCTTGTAGTATCTGCGCTTCAACAAAATGTCCAATACGTACTTTAGCCATGACTGGAATTGAGACTGCTTCCATAATGGCACGAATTATTTTCGGCGAAGCCATGCGTGCAATGCCACCGTGTTTTCGAATATCTGCTGGAACACGTTCTAAGGCCATCACAGCAGAAGCGCCAGCATTTTCTGCAATCTTAGCTTGTTCAACCGTGGTAACGTCCATGATCACGCCGCCTTTGAGCAACTCAGCTAAGCCAACTTTTAAACGCCATTGAGGATGTTCTAAATAATGCTGTATTAAGTTCATGGTTAATCTTGTTTAAGAACTAAATGGTTGATCCCGGAGTCTGTCGCAAACACGATACGATCAGCGGGTCGATCGGCAAATAAACCATGACACACTAATCCAGGAATATTATTTAATTTACGCTCTAAGTTGTGTGGATCAGAATAGTCTAAATGCATTGTATCCAAAATAACATGTCCATTATCAGTAATAAAGTCCTCACGATACACAGGGAAGCCGCCGAGTTTGACTAGTTCTCGCGCTACATAACTGCGTGCCATGGGAATAACTTCAATCGGTAGCGGTCCTCGGCCTAATACGGTCACCTTCTTGCTTTGATCGGCTATGCAAAGAAAAAAAGTACTGGCATAGGCAATAATTTTTTCCCGGGTTAAAGCCCCACCGCCTCCTTTAATTAATTGCAATTGTGCGTTGAATTCATCTGCGCCATCAATATAAATAGGAAGCGTTCCGACCTGATTTAGATCCATACTGGGAATTCCATATTTTTTTAATTGTTCTAAAGTTTGTTTTGAACCTGCCACGACACCTTCGAGCCTAAGCTGAGATTGTGCTAAAAGGCGAATAAATTCGTTTACGGTTGAACCGCTGCCTATGCCGATCAACGAATCAGGTTTTATAAACGCCAGTGCCGCTTGCGCAGCATTCGATTTCAATGCTAGGGGTGTTTGTTGCATAGGGAAGTTTGTCCTGTTGGTGATGGAACTGTAGAAAAACAATTCCATAGTTTATGAAAGAATCCGGTATTATTTAAAACGATCTCAGATTGATTCATTTTATCTTCTAGATCTTTTACGCTTGCAGAGGCTGTATTAAGAATTTCTCCACGCGCATCTAGATCACTGCCTGCTGGATAATAACAATTTATCTGCTTTTGAAAGAAGGAAGATTGAAGTGCAATAGTATCTTCTAGTAAAAGAACTCTATTGATATAGAGCGGGTGTTTCGTTAATGACACGAATGCTATTGAATTCTCATGAAATTCATATAGCTTTTTTATGGGGGCTAAAATAAAAGAAGCACAAAATATAGTGAATGAAATGCAAATAGATGGAATTAAAACCAGACCCTTTATACTCAGTGCCGTAATAGAGTAGTCATACACTTCATTAGAAGTAAACAAGCCACCTATTAATATTCTGGTTGTTTCAATTATCTCTCGCTGCTGTTTGTTTAATAAAAAGGGTGAAATACGAGTCACAGTGTTTAGTGCCTCAGATAATCCTTGGATTTTAGCTAATACTAGAAAAAAAGTAGAAACACGCATGACATTAAAAAAATCAGATAGCATTTCATAGTTGTTGTTTGATTTTAAAAAATCTTGCATTTGTTTATTGCATGCCAATTCGTTTAAAAATGTCAGCAAAGTTTTTTGAGTATCTGTGAAGGTTTTAGCCATTATGTTTACGTTTAAAGTAAGACACGCGCTTGGATGCTCTGGATGCATCTGAAGATAGAGTTTGGCATTTTTTGATAGAAACAAAAGATAGTCATAGGATGAAGTAAAGTGTGATGCGATTTCTATACGCTTTTTTATCGTTTCTTTTCTAAAGAAATCATAACAGATAAGCTGACTTCCGAGCTTCCTGTTAGTGTCGCATGCGTTGAGTAACTGTTTAAAACTTAAGTAGCACTCAGTCAATAGTAGCTTCTTAGGAAGAGTTTTTCTTTTTAGAACGATATATCCTGAGGGCGGTGGAAATTTTTTTTTAAATTCTTCTTTATATAATTTATCTGTTTTTTTTTCTAATTTGTCCCACTCTTCTGATATTGTATTTCTGATGTCAGCTATTTTATCTGTGGATGAAGCTATACAGAGTGAGCCTAGTTCTTTTTCAATTTGTTTTTTAACCAACGATTTCTCTTTACGAAAAAGCCAATTATCACGAATTATTTGGAATGAAAGCACAGATATTACAGCGGTCGGTATGAGGCAAGAGCCGAGGGATGCACGGAAGCGCCAATAATCGTCACTGATATTGTTAAAAATAAAATTATCACTGAAATAATAGATGGATGGTATTATTGCGATCAGTGTAGTTATTATTACTACTGAGCCCTTGTAAAACAGACCGGTGCTTTCTTTTTTCTTTTCAAAATTAGCAAAAAGATCCAATTGTGTGTGAACAATATTGCGTATTGTTTGCAATGTCTTCTGTGGCATACCATCATGTTTTTCTGACAGTATTTTTAGCATTTTCACCGTTCCATAGAGCGTAGAGAATTCTAACGCCAAAGATTGGATGTCTACGAGCGTCATCAAAGTATTAATTGTATCCTTTTTATTTAATTCTGGGATCGGATTTAAATCGGAATTACACAAACATTTTAATAAATTACGTGCGTATTTTTCTTGTTCTGGATCAAGGGATACGATCTTCGCTTGTTTTGGGGATTTATGTAGATTAATAAGTAAAAAATTAATAAAAAAATTGGATTTGCTAAAGTATTTTCGGATTGCTTGAAGATCGCTTTGATTCTGCTGAAATAAATCTGGACATTCAGTCGAGTAGGGAATCTTAACGCCACTTTCACCGAGCATCTTGAGTTGTGCAAAGGTAAAGCGACATCGGCGTGTCGCTTCAATTTTAGATAGTATGATGTGTTTTAGATCAAAGCGCGTTAAATCACATATCCCATTGTTTTTCGGCTGAAGTAACCTTCTATATAAAGTGACTTTATTTTTTAAAGCGTTATAGTAAACAGAAGATTTTTCTAAATTATTCGTATCGAAATTAATAGCCAATAGTAATGCTTTTTGTTTTTCATTTTGTATTATTAACGCTTTTTTTGCTTGCTCGTATTGTTGTATTAATTTATCGGCATCAGCCTGAATATCTTTATTTGTATTTTGTTTGCATTCATCCCATGCCTTTTTTTGGTTTATACAATAAGCGTCAAATGATATTTTCCAATCATCTAGTTCTTTTATAGCTTGTTGCGTTTTTTCTGCTTGATTAAACGGATACCTTAAGTTGCTAATTAGGTAATCTATATTTTTTTCTTGATCGCTTAGCTTGTTTAGATACGTTTCAATTTCTTCTAAGGAAATTTTGAGAGACGGAATAGAGGTAGAAATATATTGCTCTTGAGGTTGCTCGCACAATGGCAAAGAGCTTGTTAGTTGTTGACAACAATTATCGAATTGTTTGATCGATTCATTGAAATATCTTTGATTGATTGCAGGATCTCTTATGGATGCTTCCATCAAGCTATTTATTTTTTTAGGCTCGTATTTTTTTAAATCATCTGAAAGCTTTTGAGCGAATGCGAAATTGTCATTTATTTGCTTTTGTTGAAGCGATCGAGTAAACGTTTGTTGTTTTATTCGTAGTTCCTCCTCACTTATCTTCTCCCATTTTAATTTTCTTTCACGTGGCATGATTTATTTTCCTTTTATAGCAAGTGTTATGGGTTCAGTTCGTTGCGATGAGTTTTGAAAAACATCAATTACGTCCAAATGATCTATGTTAACTTGTAACTCATTAGTTAAGTTTTTTGCATGCTTAAAAAATGTTTCGTGATTTATCAGTTTATGATCATCTTGTATAAAACAGTGTTCTTTTTGCTCTTTGACTGCATCAGAAGCAGCGTCAAGACCCATTAAAAGAAATTGGCGCCAATAATCTTGATCGAACAGTTTTATTACTACACTGAGTCTTTGATTTATCTCGATGGCAAATGAAATGATTGTTATCGGAGTCATAATCAGCAGGTTGGAAACTGTTATGGATTCTGGAACCGTGAATGAAAAATAATCATTGATCATGTAAAAACAGAATTGAGCTAGAGGCAGAAAGATAAATGGAATGCCTCCTATCCTAAAAAGTTTAGTATGAAGGATGCACTCTTTTATCACCGTCATGACTAAAGAAATAATACTGTCTTTTGATTGATCAAATATTTCCAAGCGTCTTGTTAGATCTTGACTCGTTGCAAGTATCTCTTTCAAAGCTTCTTTCGGTAAATAAGTACAATATTCAATAATAATTTTCAGCGCTTCAGGTAAGGTTTCGCTGTTAAACAATACTAAGAAGAGTGTAGTAGGAGTCATGACCGCGGTTAGATTACGTATTATTTTCTGTTTATCTTTTTTATTCCATTTGAGTAATTTTTCTATACCGTGTTCTTTCGCTAAACTTTTTAAAAAATTCAGTAAATCTTTTGAATCTTGTGGATCCTGTATGTTGAACGTAAGAAAAGCTTTTGGTTTTTTATCGCCATCAAAATTATAAAATAGAAATGAAAGAAATGCGCTGGGTGAGCTGAAATATTGCGCGATTTCTATACGTTCTTTCGAGCTGCTTAAAAATAAGTCAGGACAGCGAGTCTGTTCGTTAAAGCAAGGATTTTTTAATTTATGACTTAAGTAGCATAATCGTTTGAAAGAAATATAATAGTGATATTCAGGATTTTTTTTAAAAATATCCTCGTAGTCAAGCCTCTCCATTAGATCCGTATGTGTATTGGGTGCAGACGCATCTATTGTTATTCCTTGTTTTTGTTTTCCTATTGCCGTAGTTAACTTGCTTACCTCAATCGATATTTCTGGCCAAATAATTTTGGCTTTATCTAAGAATAAATTATTATTCAGGTGGCTTTTAAAAAATGGATCAAGATTAAACAATTTTCGAGCTTGTTCTATAGCAGGGCGGTTCTTTTGCTTGTTTTGTCTGCGCAAGAAGTTTTCGCTGATGAAAAATACGAAAGATACTTGGCCGAATAGGAAAGCGGAAAAAAAATCATTGGTAATCATGCCGGATAAAGTGCCTGTGTTTTTTACATAATTATCTCTATAAAGCAAGATTGTAGCTATTGCATTTATTGTTATGAGTGAGAGGGTTGTCGTTAATGAACCATTGAGGAATGATAATATAAATGGAATTTGCATTCTTTCCTCAAGCGCAAAGGCAAGATGAAGTGATTCTAGGGATGGATTAATCGTGTCGTGTATTTCTTGCAATACTTCTAATGGCATAAAGCCATAAGTTTCTGATAGCATTTTGAGCGCTTTGATCAATCCATAGAATTCAATTAAAAACAAGGTTGTTTCTTTCGCGCCTATAAGTGCTATTAATGCGTTGACTACAGATTTTTCATCTAAGCACACCGTTTTTATTGTATTTTGGTTTGGATCTTCTAAAGAGTTTAATAAGTTAAATACGTGAGTTTTTAGTTCCAAGGAAAGAGGCATTCTAATTTGTGTACGATTTTGCCAGTTATTTGCATGTATAAGGAGAAAATAACAATAATCTTCTAGTGGAGAAAAATATTTCTGAATTTCGAAACGTTTTTTAATCTGAATTTTAAAATGTTCTTTAGAGTCATAATCAAATAAATTAGAACATTGAATATCGTATTTAAATTGCGAACCTCGTTCGCCGAGTTCTTTTAACTGTTTCCATGTAATGCGATACGTATAGGAAGGATCAAGTTTGGGTGAGATTCCTGATAAATCAAAGCGTGTTAGATCGTAAGGCGCATTCGCTTCTTTTTCCTGAAATAACTTTTGATATAAAGCAAAATCTTCTTGTAACGTTGTATTTTTCTGAGAGTAGTATTCGAATTCTTTATTAAATAAACTTAAACGTTCTTTTTGTTCCTCATCTTGTTTTTTTAAGTCCTTTTTATTTTGTCTGTATTGATCCGCAATTGTATTTTTTTGTGTTTGAATCTTATTTTTTTCTTCCTCCGTATAGGTCTTCCATTGAGTAGAGTCGGTTATTTTTTCTGTATAAGCCGCATGAAATCTTTTCTCGTTACTCTCTAATTTTTTTATATTTTCTTCTGTGTTCGCTTGGTTTTCTTTTATTTTATCAATCTCTTTTTGTAAATTCTCATTAATTGTTTTTCTTATTTTTGTTCGCTTATCGTGTAGAGCACCTAAATAATTTACAATTTCGTTGAACGAGGCTTTTTGGGGAACAACTTCTATTATCAGTGTCCTGTCTGACGGTAAAATTTTTGTTAACTTTGAATAGTTCTTATAAAATTCTTGGAATAACTCATCTAAATTCTTCTTTTCATTGGTTAAATTTATTGTGGATTTTTTTTCTGAGACAGTGATTGGTTCTGGAGCATGCTTATTTAAAAGCTTTAAAGCGCTCTCAACTTTTTTGTTTTTTGGCATAATTTATGTTAGACAATTAGAAGTGAATGGTTGAGTTTCTTTCGTTGTTGCTTTTTTATTTGCGAAAAATAGTCCTGAGCCAGTAGTTTTTATATTCGATTGATCCAATCTTTCTATTTTTTCTTTTAATTCTTTTATTTTACTAGATACCGTATTTATAGTTTCTTCAACAGGAACTGTTGGATCAAAGTGATAACAGCCAGTGATTAGGCCTTTATAGGCCAGGTCTTTTTTAAACAATGGGTTTAATTCACATAATTTCTTTGCAATTTCTTTTGTTATGGCAGTTTCTTTTTTCATGTAAGCTTCAGGGTTTTTTCCTACATAACGAAGATATGAGTTGTATACAATGAGTGGTGGTAGGAAAAGCGTTAGTGTTACCAAGATTTCATGTTTAATATTATTGTTTAAACTGCTCCAATAATTTCCCGGATTAAGGCTAATAAATAAAGAGGACATTACAATCAATGTGAGTTGTATGTGGAATGATTTTTCAAGGGTTAACAAAGTAATAAAATTGTTAGTGTTCTTGATTTTTTTCTTAAAATCAAGCATGGGATCTAATATTATTATAAGCCTACGGATAGTTTCATAGGTTTCTTTCAGTGTTTCTAAGGATAGATTGCGATCTTCTAACAGCATCGTTAGTGTTTCAGGCAAGCCGTAGTTTACGATCAAGCATAATACTAGAGGTTGTACGTCCATAAGTTGTGTGAGTGCATGAATGACCGTTTTTTTATCCAGAGTCTTTATTCTATTAAAGATTTGCATACTCAAAAAACGAGATATCGATTTTATTTGTTCTGTATCTTTTCCGTCTAAAGTAATCAGGCTTATCTTCTTAATTTTATTCTGATCGCTATGTGTTATTGTATGAATTATAAGAAAAAGAAGATAAGTAAAAAAGCTTTCTTTGCTAAAGTATTCTTGAATACTTAAACGTTTTTTTGAAGAGAATTGAAATAAATCAGAACACTGCACGGTATATCCGAATTTAATGCCTCGTTGACCTTGCATTTTTAATTGCTCAAACGTGAGCCGGAATTCATGGTTTAATTCGTTGGATAATATAATGTGGATTAAGTCAAAGGAAGTTAGATCGTAAACTTTTTTTTCTGGATTGAGCAGAACGTTGTATGAATTCAATTTATTTTCTTTTAATGCTTTAAGTAGCTGAGAATATTTTTCAAAAATTGGATTCAGCAAATCTAACTTTTTTTGCTCTAGTTCTTTTTTTTCTTCTAAGCGCTTATTTTCTGTTATGTACTTCTGTGTAATTGTGGTTATATGTGATTGAATCGTATCTTTTATTAATTTGTTATGTAAATTTAATCTTCCCTGTATGTTTTCTTTGCATGTAGTAAAGCTTTTCTTCTTTTCATTTATTTCTTTTATCTCTTCATTTAAGTTACTTTGCTTTTTCTTTATTTCTTTTATTGAATCACTCAACAGATTAAGTTTCATGCCTATGTTACTTAGGATATTATTTATTGTTTTTAAGTAATTTAAAATTGCTTTGAAAGTGATAAGTTCTTTAATTGCACACACTTCTCGTTTGCAAGTGTTTTCTGCCGTGATAGACGGCAGAAATTTTACTAGATGTGAGTAAGGTTCGTTAAATTGTATGAATAGCTTGTCTAAATCTTCTTGTTTAGTTTTTAAATTTATGGCTGGAAAATTACTTTGTGTGATATCTGATTTTATTTCTGGGGGAATATGGGGCTTTAATTCATGTAAAAAACTATTTAAAATAAAATCGTCAAAATTTTTATCTTTTGTTTTGTATGGCATAATTTGTTTTTCTAAAAATTGAATAAAAGTGATTGCAGTCTTTGCTTAATTTAAAAGAAGTAAATCTTCATCATTTTCTTCATATTGTAAGGATAAAAATTATGTCACAAACTCAACAAACAGGACAGGCTGCAGAATTATTTGTTTGTCATTATTTACAAGAGCAGGGTTTGTGTTTGATTCAGCGCAATTATTGTTGTCGCTTTGGTGAGATCGATTTAATTATGCGTGATGTTCAAGATCTTGTGTTTATTGAAGTGCGTTATCGTGCTCAGATAAAATTTGGTGATGGGTTAGATAGCGTTTGTTTTGCAAAACAAAGAAGATTAATACGTAGCGCTGAATATTATTTGCAAAAACATGTAGGGTTAAGTCAAGCGCCGTGTCGTTTCGACGTGGTCGCAGTGACTTCTCAATTGCATCGATCACACGTACAATGGGTCAAACATGCTTTTCAGAGTTATTAATTAATTTATATGAACTTGATCGAACGTATTCAATCTCATTTTCAAGATTATCAGCAAACGTATGCGCAAGCGATAACGGTTTTGCCTGAGCTTATTCTGAAAGCAGGCCAGTTGTTAGTGCGTTGCTTGTTAAATGGACATAAAATTCTTGCCTGCGGTAATGGTGGGTCAGCTGCCGATGCACAGCACTTTACAGCAGAAATGTTGAATCGTTTTGAGTTGGAGCGTCCTAGTTTGCCCGCGATTGCTTTGACGGCCGATACGCCTACTTTGACTGCGATTGCTAACGATTATCATTATCGTGAGGTATTTGCTAAACAGATTCGTGCTTTAGGGCAAGCTGGAGATATTCTCTTTGTACTGTCTACCAGTGGTAATTCAGAAAATATTATACAAGCTGTGGCAGCAGGTCATGATCGTGGGTTACATGTTTTAGCATTGACAGGGAAAGACGGCGGTCAATTGGTAAGCGGATTGCATGGTGAAGATATCGAAATTCGTATTCCTTCGTATTCTACTCCGCGTATTCAAGAAATGCATTTGTTTGTTATCCATTGCTTATGTGATTTGATTGATAAGCAACTTTTTAGTTAGGTTTGCTTTTTGATCCAGACTGATTAATCCCAAGCTTGTTATTACTGCAGCGATGGCCAAATAAGCGCCTGGTGCAGCAGCATTGCCCGTGCTGTGAATTAAAAATAAAGCAACTAAAGGCGCTGTGCCGCCGAATAGCGCATAACTTAGGTTATAACTTAAAGAGCCTAAACTATAACGAATTTCTGTGGGGATTTGCGCGATGACTAATGCGGTGAGAGGGCCTTGAAAACAAGCCGCTAGCAAAGTGAATAATAATTGTGCTGTGAAAAAGAATTGCTTGTACGCTAATAAGTGATACAAGGGAAAACTGAGAATAACGAATGCGAATGCGGCGCATAACATTAATTGTTTTTTATCCCATATATCTGAAAGAAAACCAAAGCTTATATTCAGTGTGATAGATAAAATGAGTATCACCGTATTAACAGCCGTTGCTTGTTGCAGGGAATAATTCAGAATCGTAGACGCGTAGACTGGCATAAAAACAAAAAGCAGATAGGTGATCAACGCGGAGAGTAAATAAATACTGGCCAGTTGTACACAAAGTACTTTATGAGAAAGCACTATTTTTTTTAAAGGCCATCGTTCGATAGACTGCGCGCGTTTTAGTGCTAAGAATTGCGCTGATTCTGCTGCATTTCTACGAATATAATAGCCGACGATACCTGTGAGTGCGCCTAATAGAAACGGAATACGCCAGCCGAATGTGTATAGATCATGTTTTTTTAAAAAGATCGTGAAACAAAAAATAATTACGGATCCGAATAGCATTCCTACGCCAGAGCTAGCCCATACGAGCGCTGTGATATAACCAATACGTCGTGTTGTTTTTAATTCAGAGATAAAACAAAGTGCACCAAAGGATTCGCCACCAATGAACAAGCCTTGCATGAGACGCAATAATAATAAAAGACAAGGAGCTAGAATCCCGATGCTATGGTAAGTGGGCAATAAACCGATGCAACAGGTTGTGATCGCCATCGCGCCTATACTGATGATTAATGGTTTTTTTCTACCTTGTGTATCTCCTAGATGACCAAAGAATATTGCACCGATAGGGCGTATGAGATAAGCGCTAGCAAATAAGGTATAGCTTAATAAATTAGCTAAATAAGATTGTTGATTTGGAAAAAAAACCATGGCGAGAATGGGCGTCAGATAGGCGTATACACTGAAGTCATACCATTCTAATATTGATCCGATACAGGTTGATAACAGAATGTTTTGATTCATGAGAATTTTCTACTGTTTTTAATTGTTTCTCATGTTACACGCAATAGTGGCTTGATTGAACATCCTTGATGCACTACAGTGTGACGATCATCGAATGATGCGTGTATTTTAATTTTCTGGAGCGTTGTCATGCTCACGTGCATTTTGTGTATTTTATTGCTGTTAACATTTTTTAGTGTAGTAATGAACGCTCGCAAGACCAGCATTACAATGATGATCTTAAGTGTTGTTAGCTTTTTTTTAGTAGGGAATGGATTGCTGGCGGCTTGTTTACTGAAAAAATTGCAAGCGCCTTACGCAGTAGAAAAGCCGGTGATATGGGGTGCGCGTAATGCGATTATTTTGCTTGGATTTGGGACGGTAAAACTTCCACAGACGAATGAGGTGCGACCAACCTTGCTGTCTTATGGACGCATTACAAAAACTGCAGAAATGTATTTTGCCTGTAAACAACAAGCGCAACGTGTTTGTACTGTTATTGCCAGTGGCGCTGATGTTTTGAAAACGGGACAAACAGAAGCAGCTGTTTACGCTAATGTATTAATAAAATTGGGTGTGGCGCAACAAGATATCTTACAAGAAGGCCGTAGCATGAATACCTATCAAAATGCGCAGTTTGTTCAGCCTATCATTCAACAAGGAAAATTTGATCGTGTATTGCTCGTGACCTCTGGCATCCATTTAAAACGTTCTTTATTGTATTTTTCTGCTTTTCATCTTATGCCGATTCCTATTGCCGCCGATTATATTAATACACAGGTGACTAAGCTGCCTTCGGGATATCATTTTGCATTAAGCGATTTCTCTGTACATGAATACATCGGTATCGCGCGCTTTTACATGTATAGCATGTTGGGTTTGAATCAAAAGACAAGTACAGTATCAATACTTATGCCGACACAACTTTAGCGTAGTAATCTTATAAAATTTTCAGCTCCGTGTTAACTGTTTGCGCATTGATTGTGGCATCAATCTCCATCGGTGTTATTTTCTGATGCGATTGTAATGTAACCATCCAACTGCGATGCTCGTTGGGCAAAATATAATTAAATGCTTCTTGTTCGTTTAATAGCGGCTCATGATCTTTTGTAAATAGTTGCCAGGTATCTGTAAATAAGGTGACATTACCTGTATTGTTGAGTTGCACAATTAAATGTTGATCATCAATCCATTGCGCAGTCCAGGCGAACTGTTCGTGCATAATAGAAGGTTGTACGAACAAGGGTAATGATAAATGCAAGGCGAAATGTACATGATCGAGAATTTGTTTGATGTATACACGATACGTTTGTTGCACATTAGATTCTTCTGTTTCTTTTAATTCGAAACGTAGTAGCCGCGTTTTATGTTCTGGTAATTCAAGCAATGCAGGCGTGATCGAGATTGCGTGGCTAGGTCGATAACGATCTTCGCTATCATGTTGTGTCCAATGTACTACTTCTATCTGCAGAAAGATATTTGTATTTCCTTGATTGGTTACGCGCAGCCATGCAACAGGCTGTTTTGCAGATAGCCCAATCCAATTGGGCGTTATTTCAATCATGGTGCTGGCGTGTAAGCAAGCACAGCAGCTGATCAGCAGAAAACAAGTGGCAAATAATCTATTCATATTTGTTAAGCTACATCCTTT
Source organism: Gammaproteobacteria bacterium (assembly GCA_013289115.1). Classification (GTDB taxonomy): domain Bacteria; phylum Pseudomonadota; class Gammaproteobacteria; order Diplorickettsiales; family Diplorickettsiaceae; genus JABDAQ01. The sequence goes on along the minus strand of JABDAQ010000002.1, from coordinate 17,379 downwards.
AATAAACAACGCAAAACATTTGCAAGACAATCGCTCTAAGACTTGATTCAAATAGGACAGATACGTAGTATCGTCCCATTAAGATGAATGAGAAAGTATTATGTTTCAGGGTAGTATCGTTGCATTAGTTACTCCTATGCATTCAGAGGGTGCTGTTGATTTTCAACGCTTGCAAGATTTGCTTGATTGGCATATTCAAAAAAAAACGGACGCTTTAGTTATTCTTGGGACAACCGGTGAATCAGCAACGTTAAATACAGCAGAACAGTGTGAGATTATTAAGGTTGTACTCACGCAAGTGCGAGGACGTTTACCTGTTATTGTTGGCACAGGCACCCATTGTACACAGACAAGTTTAGAGCGTACGCGCTTAGCTAAAGAATTAGGCGCGGATGCTTGTTTGTTAGTAACGCCTTATTATAATCGGCCAACGCAAGAGGGTTTATATCAACATTATTATCGTATCGCGCATCAGGTCGCTATTCCTCAAATTTTATACAATATACCGAAGCGTACAGGCTGCGATCTCATGCCCGATACTGTAATGCGCTTAGCTAATTTGCCTAATATTATTGGCATTAAAGAAGGACAGCGTGATCGCGCTGAGGAAATTATTCAACGTTGCGGAAAACATTTCTCTGTATTCAGCGGTGATGATGATACCGCTTTAGCGATTATGCGCATCGGAGGAAAGGGTGTGATCTCCGTTGCCGCGAATGTGATACCTGATCGAATGAAAAAATTGTCTGATTTAATTTTACAAGGTAATTTTTCTGCGGCAGAAAAACTAGATCAGCAATTGAAGCCTGTATATCAACAATTAATGATCGAAACGAACCCAATTCCTGTAAAATGGATACTGTCGCAATTGGGTTTAATTGCTTCTGGAATACGGTTACCGCTCACTGAATTGTCGCAAGAACATCATGAGAAGATGCGAACAACAGTGCTGAGCTTAACGTCTATTGGAGAGGTACCGAAGCGGTCATAACGGCGCCGACTCGAAATCGGATGGGGGCTCACGCCCCACATGGGTTCGAATCCCATCCTCTCCGTCAGATTTAACATTTAATCCGTGAAACTGGATTAAGTGCGGTCGAATCAGAATGCGTGCTTTGGTTGTTTTACTTGAAACTAAAAAATAGGGAGAATTGAACTGAATAAGTTAGCGGGTGTATTAGCAATTACACTTTGTACAGTGCAAACCATCTCTTCAGATAATTTCTTCCAAATCATGTTCGTTGATATCAAGATATAACTTAGTATCATTTATACCATTTAATGCTTTTTGCAAGAAATCAAAAACTAAGGTTACATTTCTTATCGGTTGAATGATTATAGCGGAACCATCCTCTACGACCGATTGAAGATTACGTAGGTGGAGATCAACCATATGAGTACAAGCGCTTAAAAAATGAGGTTCATACCGTATTTGAGTTCCATATTCTTTTACGTTATAACGGTGGTTTAAGACTTTTTAAAACTGTTTTATAGATCCAAGCGAGTAGGCTTAAAGCAGATATTAATCCTAATATTGCTGCAATATTCTTAAAATGCGCTGGCGCAAGCTTTAATACGTCTGTTGATTGCGCCAATGTAAATGGAATCGCCAAAAACACACCCATCAAACAAGAACCTGCGACTAAACCACATGCCAGCGTTAATCCCCTTTGTTTTGCTGCGTTCACGGATGTTACTGCGGCTTCTGCAGGCGCATGTTGTTTTTTTCGTAAAGTGTTTTCAACAAAATAAGCAGCGACGCCGCCAGCGATTAATGCGGCAGAAGTATCTAAAGGCAAATAAATTCCACAACCTACTGCTAAAACCAATAAGCGCATGCCTCTTGGTTTTAGTAAATAATCTATGAGAATACATACGACTGCGATCATGAAACCAATACTGATCAAGTGCCAAGGTAAATTATGTCGAAATGCACCCGAAGCTAGATTGGCCATGAGCATAGCTTGCGGTGCCGATAACATTTGCGAGGGATTAATATGGCGTCCTGGAGGAGAAATCCCGCCAATTCCATAGGCTTGAAATAATAATTGCAAAATGGCGGGTAAAATTAAAGCAGAAACGATGACACCTAAAATAAGGATGACCTGCTGTTTCCACGGTGTTGCACCGACGATCTGTCCTGCTTTTAAATCTTGAATCGTATTATTACTGATAGCGCAGGCGCTGCTGACCAAAGTGCCTAAAATAATTGTAAAGCCTTCAGCAATTAATAATTGATGATCAGTGCTAGTGAACTCGGGTACAAAATTAAAAATACCTAATAGCAGCAGCGCTGCGAGCAGTAATACAGAAAGCGATACGCTGGAGATTGGACTTTGGCTACTGCCAATGAGTCCAGCAAAGTAGCCGCACAAAGAGGAAAAAAAGAAACTGACTACTAATGCAAAGACAATAAATAGCACAAGTGTTCCTGCCTCTCCTAGCATAGGCAGAGTCAAAATTGTGTTCTGTGTGAAGTAAGCAAGCAAAAAATACAAGGGTATTAATAAAAAAAACAGCAAACCAAATGCGTAATGAATTGGAATATCGCGTTCGTATTTAGGCAAGGCTTGGTAACCGCTTTTACGGATCATGGCCAAGGATGCAAAGGATGAACGTAATCCAGACACAATGGGTTTGAACATTAGAACAATGGTCCAGAGTCCTCCAATCAACATAGTGCCAACGCCTACTGGACGAATTTTTGCTTGCCAAAGGTGAATTGCGGCAGAGGCTGGTTCCAAGTGAGCAATGCTGTTGTGTGCATAATAACTGGCAACCGGAATGCCTATTAACCAACCAAGAACAACACCTAATAAAGTACTCAGAGCAACATTGATGCCAACGATATAGCCAGCGGCCAATAACGCAGGTTCAAATCCTAAGGTCAGTCCATATACGATTGTTTTTGTTTTAAACCACAGAAGGATATTATCTGCAATGAGTTGAAAACCTGTCTGAAAAAGACTGATGGCGCCTCCGATGATGCCGCCGTGTACTAATTCTCGAAAATGACCTTTGCCTTCTTGGCTTGCTTGCAATACTTGACCGATAGCAGTGCCTTCGGGAAAGCGCAGCGTTTTGTCTTCAAGTAAAACACGACGCAAAGGGATAGAAAAAATCACACCCAAAATACCGCCGATTAAAGAAATACAGGCTGTTTGCCAATAATTAAATTCTTTCCAATAATGCAAAATCAAGAGAGCCGGCAAAATAAAAGCGGTTCCGCCGACTAAGCTTTCACCTGCAGAAGCACCTGTTTGTACAATATTGTTTTCTAGTATGTTTGAATTTTTAAAAAAACGTAGGATGCCCATGGATAAGATAGCGGCAGGAATGGAAGCAGATACAGTCAGACCCACTTTCAGTCCTAGATAGGCATTGGCAGCAGCTAGTACGATAGCCAGAATAACAGCCAAAAACAATGCTCTTATTGTTATCTCAGGTGTGTGTGTATTCATGCACCCTCATGTTTATTAGGTAGTTGGTTTTCAAAAAAATCCTATATGTATCACAGCCTATCGGGAAAGGTCAAAATAATATTACTCAAAATCGCATGAAGTAATGAGAATATTATGGAATGAGCTTCAACCAATGTTGAATCAATTTTGTAGCTTCAAGCAGACCTATTTTGGTACGTGCAGAAAATAGTTGACAGCGTGCGGATACATCGACATCACTACAGGCTTTTTGCAATTCACTTAGACTGAGCATTGCTTTCGTGCGTGAAAGTTTATCTGCTTTATTTGATAGAATGTGTACAGGAGTTTGATGCATCAAGGCCCATTGCATTAAAATTTTGTCGGACGCCTGTAACCCGCGACGACAATCGATAATGAGTAATAAACCAATTAAGGACTGACGTTTGCTTAAATAGTCATACAAAAACTTTTCCCAGTTTTCTTTCGCAGCACGTGACACAACAGCATACCCATAACCCGGCAAGTCAGCTAAACGTTTTTGAGGGCCAAGTTGTAGAAAGATGATCTGCTGAGTGCATCCAGGTATTTTACTCGTTCTTGCTAATTTCCTGCCGATGAGTGTATTAATAACACTGGATTTTCCTGCGTTAGAACGACCGGCAACGGCAATCTCACGCCCCATATCCATGGGTAATTGATCCATGCTAGCAGCGCTTGCTAAAAATTCACTTGTATAAAACCGCAGATGAAACCTAATAATTTAGTATTAAAAAATAAATCCTTGGCCTGGCTTATTTTATATTTCTATACCTATCTGAGCCTGGCAAGACTATATAATGGATTTTAGTTTTTATGCAAGTATTATTTTTATTTTGTAAAAATTAAATGAATTTACTTTATAATTTAATAAAAAAATTTTTATTTATTATTTTATTTATTTATTTTTCTTCTGCGCAAGAAGCGCAAATTAATTCAAAAATTTTAGTGACGTGTGCGCGTTGTCACGGTGTTGATGGTAATGCTACGATCACTACTGAAACACCCAAGCTTGCAGGGCAAAATAGCCAATATCTTATTCGACGATTGCATTATTTTCGCAGTCTAAAATCCAGTTCACAAAAAAATCAAATTATGATTTTATTCGCGCGCGATCTATCGGAGCAAGCAATAAGAGCGATTGCTAATTATTATGCGTCGTTGCCGCGTCGTATAGATATTGCTCAACCTGATCATATTAATTTGGCTCAAAAATTGTATTTGGGCGGTCAGTTCACGCGAGGCATTCCTGCCTGCGCAGCCTGCCATGGTCCGAGAGGTTTAGGAAATCCGTTGGCTGGATTTCCACGCTTAAGCGGGCAGCATGCTGATTATCATTACACACAATTGCAGGCATTCCATAGTAACAAAAAGCGTATTGATGATAAAAATGCTATGATGCAAGAGGTCACAGCCAAGCTGACTGATTTAGAAATGGCAGCGCTGGCTAATTATATTTCTGGATTATATTAGGCGTTCTTCAAAATCAACATATCACCGACTATTAATAATGAACAAACTAATCTTTATTAATAAAATCTAATTCGTTTAAACATCCAATTTTGAATGACACTTATTTAAATAGCATTTGTATTTTTTTGGAGATAAAATCATGGCTAAACGATTGAAAGTGCTTTTAGTGGAAGACGACAAATTTTCACAAATGGCTACCGAGCGTGCTCTGAAAAAATTGGGCTGCGATGTTGTTGTTGCAGGCTCGGGCGATGCTGCATTAGATAATGTTTTTAAAGCAGTGTATGACCTTATCTTGATGGATTTGGGATTAACGGATACCAATGGTTTTAATGTGGTTCAGGAAATTAAAATGCAGAGCGCATTAAATCGTCAAACACCTATTATTGCTTTGACAGCACATTCGGATGAGTTGTATCGTACTCAGGCAAAACAGATCGGCATGGATGATTTTTTAAGTAAACCTTTGCGTCTAAATGAATTAGAAAAACTTTTGGAACAATTAGCAACCCAGTAATTTTATTTTTTTTGCACAAGAAATAAACCACAGCGTACAGATTCGCCTGCTTGATGGCGCCCATCGACCTGCCCTTGCTTTACTATTTCAAATCCAATTTTTTTAATAAGTTTTGTAACATAAAGCCTATTGTGTCGATAGCGCCCAGTTTTTTCTAATTGATAAAATTTTTTGCCTAATTCTATGGAAAAACCAAATAAACCATGCGTGTTTAATCGTTCATATATCTTAGAAAAAATAGGATCGAGCACGCCAAAATATACGAGTGTGTCGAGACAAAGAATTAAATCAAATTTTTGTTCGAGTTTTATTAAAATCTGTAAAATTTCTCCTTCGATTAATTGATCGTAATTATTTTTTTTCTGCGCTTGCGCTAGCATATTGGCAGAAAGATCAACACCTGTTATATGCTGTGCATTTTTTCGGAATGCTGCGCCTGCTAAACCGGTTCCACATCCCAAATCAAGTATGCGCCATTTTTTTTCTTGTAAATACGGTTGACTGTATTGGTATAACAATTCAGGTAATCGATAATGCAAAGTATTCAGTAAGTGAATGTCAAAATGACCGGCATAATGATCGAATAAATTTTTTATATAATCCGTAGGTGTTTGTGCAGGCATCGCTTCTCCGGTCAGTGCGGCGCGCATATAGCCTGCAATGGCATGTGAAGGCTGAAATTGTAGTGTTTTTTGATAATATAAACGCGCTTGTTCTGAATTATTTAATCTCAGATAAATAGCGGCTAAATTACAATAGGCTTCAGGGTAGTTTTCGCGAATATGTATCGCGTGTTCAAAGTGCTCAATCGCTTGTGATAATTGTCCTAACAGCATGAGCGCTACGCCTGAATTGTAGTGGGCTTCGCTGTCCTGTGGAACTAAATTTAAATAAAGAGAATAATGCCATAATGCTTCTTTTAATTGATTTTTTTGTAATAATAAACTCGCAAGATTACTACGCGCGATTTTATGTTTAGGATCTACGGTTAAGGCTTGCTTGAAATAAATCAGTGCTTTATCAGTATTTTTGCGCTGTATCGCTACGGCACCTAGATTATTTAAGGCCTCAACGTCCTGCGGATTTATCGTTATAATTTTTTGCCAATATTCTTCTGCTTTGTCTGTTTCTTGTAATTGCCAATAAATATTGGCTAAATGCCAATGTGCACTCAGCGAATGCGCATGTAAGCTCAATACGTTATTAAATTGTTTGATTGCAGCAGGGTATTGCTTTTGGATCAAAAAAACTAAGCCTAGATTTAAATGGGCTTCAAGATAATCTGGATGCAATCTGATCGCGTGAATATAATGCGCCTGGGCTTCGGCAACATTTTTTTTGCGCAGTAATAAGGTGGCTAAATTATTATGCGCCTCTGCGTACTCTGGATTAAGTTGTAAGGCGGCCTGATAGTATTGTAACGCTATTTCTTCAGGTGCTTTTAACGCTTTTTGGAATAAATCAATTGCTTCAGTAGATATCATCAGGCGGTAGCAATGTAAAAAGTAAGGTAGAGCTGTTATTGTGCCATTGATCCTGATCGAAAAGGATACTAACAACACCGCAAGGCGGCAGCTGAATTTTTTTCTGACACAAAGTGTAAACTAATTCACTTAAATAAGGATTGTGTCCTACTAAAAAAACTTGATGCCAAGTAGATTCAAAGGCTCGAATAATCGTGATGATACGCATTTGATCGCCCGAATAAATGACAGGTTGTAGCTGTAGTTGTTCGGTAGAATAACCCAGTTCGTTACTAATGATTTCTGCTGTTTGTCGCGCACGCTGTGCTGGACTGCTAATGACACTGTCAGGATAGATTTTTTTGTCTTGAAATTGTTGAGCAACCCAATGCGCTTGGCGTTGCCCAAGTGTTGTTAAACGACGTTCTTTATCGGGTTCTCCTGCGTGTGCTTGTCCATGCCGAATTAAATACAATGTTTTCATATCAATTTGCTCTGCGTCGAAGAAGATATCGGCCCCGAACAAATTTATCAAAAAAATAATCTAATTCGGGGTGTTTAATAGGGTCGCCGTCTTGATCTTCGCTTAAATGGAGCTCAGCGGCATATGCATGATGGACGGAACCATGTACCAAAATATAATACCAAGGTTTGTTTTTGTCTGGATGTCCGGGTGCATTTTGTTCATACCATTGTTCTGTGCCGCGATAACATGCATCAGCATCGATGATTACACCGCGATATCCAAATAAATTATGCCAAACGATCTGTCCGATACCAAAGTGTGCTTTGATCGTATTAACCATAAATTTAACTTCAGTCACATATTCGATAGCAAGCGATGACGGGCGCATGATCCGAAGGACGTTGATAAGTGCGCACTGTTTTATCGATCGTGCATTCAGCACAATACCTGCTGAGTAGGCGGCTGCTTAGAATATGATCAATACGAAAGCCATGATTTCGTTTAAATGCATTGAGGCGATAATCCCACCAACTATAATGACCGGATTCTGTATGATGAATGCGAAAGCTATCTTGCAGATCAGCGTTAAGTAATTGAGCAAAAGCTTGACGCTCCAAAGCGCTGATCAGAATTTGATCGCGCAAATTAATCGGACCGTACACATCGCGATCATCAGGGGCTATATTAAGATCGCCTAAAACGATTCTATTTGGATAGTGAGTTTCTGTCTGCTTTAAGTAATCGGTCATTTGTTTTAACCAATGTAATTTATAATGATATTTTTCTGATGCAACGGCTGCACCATTGGGTACGTAAAGATTTATGATTCTTATGTTTTGGATCGTGGCCATGAGTATTCTGCATTGTGGATCATCATCATTGGGTAGGCTAGTTTGAATGTCGTATAAAGGATGGGGGCTGATGATGGCGACGCCATTATAAATTTTCTGCCCATGACACGCTACCTGATAACCCAGATCGGCAAAAGCTTGTAATGGAAAATTTTTATTTTCTAATTTTGTTTCCTGTAAGGCTAAGAGGTTGGGTTGTTGTTGCGCGATCCATTCCAATATTTGTGCAAGCCGTACTTTCAGTGAATTTACGTTCCAGGTGGCGACTTTAAATAATTTCGACATAGACATGTTAAGCAGGATCGCATTTGTAATAGAGTTTGATGTCCGTAATGAAAGTTCGCTGGATTTTTATTTGCTGTAACTGCGCCATTAAGTGTTTATTTTTAGCGTAGGATAGCGGAAGTAAAAGTTCAATCAAGAGACATTGATCTAAATAGTGTAGACGTGCGGCTTGAATACTTTCTGCAGGGATGAGTTGTCCCCAATATTGTTCCAGTAAAATTTTTAATTCGGAGCGCGTTGGCAACGTGCTAGGAAAATCGAGTGCTTCATCTTCTTCTGGATCAATATGTACGGTTACATCGGTGATTAAGGGGAATGCTTGCATTAACTGTTGTTCTACTTTTTGGCTAATGAAATGACCCTCAGAGACTGTAATCTTCGGATCTACTAAAACGTGTACATCACAACAGACGTAGTTGCCGATAGAACGCGTGCGTAATTGATGAATGGCGCGTACACCTGGAATCTGTAAAATGCTTTGCTGAATTTGTTCGGTCGTATCTGGATCGAGGGCAGTGTCAACTAATTCACGAATGCTATTCCATCCAAAGGTCCCTGCTATTTTTAATATTAAAAGGCCGACTAAAAAAGTTGCTATAGGATCTAGCCAATGTATGCCAAATAATGAACCGATTAAACCTAAAAGTACAACAAATGAGGAAGCAGAATCGCTGCGATGATGCCAGGCGTTGGTCATTAATAACTTAGAATTATAGCGTTGCGCGGTATGGCGCGTTATGTAGTAGAGAATTTCGTTCAAACTGATTGAGGCAAGCGCAATCCAAATAAGATATTTGTTAGGTACAGGAGTGTATGGATTTATGATGGCATAAATTGCATTACATAAAATTCCTGCACCAACGAAGCCTAGTAAAAAAGCAAAAAATAGAATGACGGCAGTTTCAATGCGACCGTGTCCGTAGGGATGATCATAGTCAGCCGCTTTATTTCCAAATTTTGCGCCTACAAACACGAGGCTGTCGATTAATAAATCTGATAAAGAATGAACACCATCTGCAAATAATGCATGAGAATGCCCAAACCATCCGCAGATCATTTTAATCAAGGCGAGTAATAAATTTTTACAAGCACCGCATAAGGTGATGAGATAAATTTGTTGAGATCGCGTATCTGTTTTCCAGACGTTCATACATTTACAAAATCATCAACCGTTTTACGTAATCGTAAACATAATTCATTTGCATCATGTTCAGTAAAAATGAGAGGTGGCAATAATCGAATCGTACGATTCGATACAACATTTAACAAGACACGATGATTGAGCGCAGTTTTATTGATCGTTACGCAGTCTTGATTAAGTTCTAACCCGAGCATTAATCCCATACCGCGTATCGACAACACGTTGGGATGATTTTCAAATGTTTGTTGTAACTGTGATTTCAAGTAAGCGCCTACTTTTGCTGCCTGCTTATAAATTTTTTGCTGTTTCATGATGGTAAGTACTGTGGTTGCTACAGCGCAAACAAAAGGACTTCCTGCAAAAGTGGATCCATGTTTGCTCGCAATCAAATCATTGGCTTTCCCACGTGCTAAATAAGCTGAGATCGGAATGCCGTTACCAAGTGCCTTAGCAACTGTCAAGATATCAGGCAAAATACCGTGATGTTGACAAGCGAACCACATCCCAGTACGACAGAGTCCAGTTTGAACCTCGTCTAAGATCATCAGATAATCATGCTGATCGCATAATGCGCGAATGGCGATCAGGAAATCTTTGTTTGCTTCTCGAATTCCACCGTCACCTTGAATGGGCTCTAATAAGATGGCTACGATATCATTTTTATTTGCAGAGACAGCGTCGTGCAATTGCTGTAAATCATTTATGGGAATATGAATGAATTGTTCTAATAGAGGCTCAAAACCTTCTTTAAGACGTTTGCTACCTGAGGCGCTGATGGCAGCCATAGTGCGTCCATGAAAGGATCCCATTAATGTAATGATGATCGGTCGGGTGATGCCTTTTTTTCGAGCGTAACTGCGCGTCATTTTAATCGCTGCTTCTATCGATTCTGAACCTGAATTTCCATAGAACACCTGATCCATGCCCGATATGCTCGTTAGCAATTCAGCCAGTGTTTCTTGTAGTGCAATCGTGTATATATTAGATGTGTGCAATAACTTTCCTGATTGTTCGTGAATGGTTTGGGTAACATCAGGATGACAATGGCCTAGACTGCATACACCAATACCTGATATAGCGTCTAAGTATTGATTGCCTTGTTGATCCCATAACCAAATACCTTCACCGCGTTCAAAAGTAACGGGTAATCTTCGTGTATAAATTGGCATGAGTGAGGTAGTAGTCATGGTGTAGTTCTAGCGCATGAAGTTTTTAGCAATAAATTGCCAATTGATAATCTCGAAAAATTTTTCCAAATAGCGCGCACGGGCATTACGGTAATCTATATAATACGCATGTTCCCAAACGTCACAGGTAAGTAAGCAAGTTTTCCCTAAACGTAGTGGCGTTTGTGCGTTGGGTAATGCTTGGATGGCAAGTGATCCGTCTTGATTTTTAATCAGCCAAACCCAACCTGATCCAAAATGATCTAAGGCTAATTTAGTAAACGCTTGTTTAAATCCTTTTACGGAAGAAAATTGTTTCGTTAAAGCTTGTATGAGTTCAAGTTCTTTGTTGGGTTGTGATTCTGCGGTTAAACAATCCCAGTAAAAGCTGTGATTCCATATTTGAGCCGCATTATTGAAGATAGAACCTTCGGGCGCATGTTTGATGATCGCTTCCAAAGACAGCGTTTCAAATTCAGTGCCTGGTATGAGTTCATTGAGTTTATTTACATACGCTCGATGATGTTTCCCGTAATGATACTCTAAAGTTTCTTTTGATAAATTAGGTTCCAACGCATTTAGAGCGTAGGGTAAAGGTGGGAGCTCATGTAACATGAACGGCATCTCCGCGAAATTTTTTAATGCCGCTACTATAGCGTAGGGTAATTTAAAATCCAAGCCGCTTTTTTTGAATCAGTGTTTAAATTTTTGCATGCAGATTTAGGGGTTGATACGGCTCTGAAAAAAAATACTCAGAATGCTTGCTATTAATTAATTTACAGTCTATTTTCTTTCTATTGTTTATTTTTTGACACATATTAATGCTGTATTTTAGTTCGAAGAATTAGATTGAGCTGAATTTGTAAAAATATTTTTATTATTATTTTGTGTTTAAAGGATGTCTCAATTATTACGTTACTCTCATGACTGCTGTATGCAGTTCGTTTTTCATTTGTTTGTTGTTTTTGTAATGTTGTCCTAATGTTCGCAGTAATCGCAGAGATTGTTTTGCATGATAATGACAAATTAAATAAAATAGTTGACTAGTGTGCGTGCGTTAGGTATAAAAACGCATCTGAAATGAATTAGCCTAGGTTTTCTAGGTTAGAAAGAGGGGCCTGCTGAAGGGTTTGTTTTAAAAGCAATGTTGTTTTTAAGAACACAGGTAGCAGTACCAATGCTAGACCAGGGCTGTTTAGTTTCCATGTATTTTTAAAAATCGGTGGGAATTTGACAGCCTTGGTTAAATGCAGAGTGATTAATTGGTTTACAATGATGTACTACTCCAGTTATTCGGTGTATTCAGTTGGAGACCAAAGTTTATTTGAGTGACAATCTTTAAAGATAAGGAGATTTAGTAGCATGAAACTCAAAACTGTTGTTGCTTCAATGGTAGTGCTAGGAGGCCTTAGTAGCCCGGTCTTTGCGGCGCCCTATGATATCAACGCCTCATGCGGTTCAGCATGTAATGCAGCGAATTATCAACAAGATACATCGCTGGTGCCTTCACTTGATTTTTATTTTAATAAAAATCAACCCGGTGGGATTTATCAATCGGGTTGGTCTGATCGTATTTTCTTGAGCGGACGTCTTAATATAGATGCTTATCTTGCTAGTAAGCCGCCAATTTTCACTAACTTCGCTGGTCAGCAGGTAACAGGTCGTGCGAGTGATCTCGTACTTAATAATGGTAATTTATTTTTTGATGCGAAGGTAAATAACTGGGTTACTGCCAATCTGTCTATAGTTTACTCTTCGCTCGTGGGCGTATCGGGTGCATCAGGTCCTTACGAAATTCCAAATTCCTTGTTTGTTAGAAGACCTGTTCCTAGCAATAACTTAGACACAGCGTATGTAACAATCGCGAATCCGGCATCTTCGCCTGTTTATTTTCGTATAGGTAAAGAATATGTGCCGTTTGGTCAGTATGATCCGTATGGATTTTTGAATGATAATCCCACGCAGCTTTTTACTGAAACTAATGCAGCTGTAGCTCAGTTAGGCGTTGTCGTACCCAACGGATTTTATGGTTCCGTTTATGTATTTACCGGTAATCCACGATTCGCTGATCAAGGAGATACCCGGCGCATTCAAAACGGCGGTCTAGACGTTGGCTATGGATTTAGCAGCTGTGATATTAAGACGAGATTTGATATTGGATATCTTGCTAATATTGCTGACTCTAATCTTTTATCTTCTTACTATACGAACTATCTCGTAGGAACAGGTGTTGGTACCACTACCACGCCAGGGTTGCCTAATAAAAAAGTTCCGGCTTATGATATCGATGCTGATATTACTGCTGGAGCGTTTGATTTTAATGGTCATTTTATTACTACAACGCGTAGTGTTTCTGATCCATTTCATCCTCTTGGCAATGGCAGATACGCACATTTAGGCAAACCAAGAGTATGGGGATTAGAAGCTGGATTTACCTTCCCTGTATCTGATCATCAATCTAGAGTTGCTATCGGTTACCAAGGTACGACGCATCTAGTAAATCTACTTGAAAAATCTCGTCTCTACGTTGATTACATCGTAAACATGGCTGAGTGGTTTGATTTAGGATTTGCTATTTCTCGAGATAAAGATTACACGGCTGCAGAAGGCGGCACAGGCAATACTTCCACAGTAGGTCGTGTACGCTTCGGTGTTAAATTTGCATAATTTAGTGAATCATACATTTCAAATCAAAGAGCCTGCACGCAGGCTCTTTTTTTATATTTAATATAATTTATACTTGTTTTTTTTCAGTGATTCAGTAAAATTTGAGCTTCGTTTTTATAGAAGAATATAAAGAACAATGCCTACTTATCTCAATCGTTCAAATCAATTATTTTTAATAAGCGCATGTTTCTTTTTTCTGTTTTCAGCTCCAGTGTTTGCTGATGCAGAAGAGGGTAGTTCTAAACAGGTGCCATCAATTCATCAAAAGGTACAGCTATACCCTACTACTAAACTCGTGGCGCAGTTGATTAGCCAGACTGAGGCATTAGAGCGGCAAGTTAATAATTTACAACATCAGGTAAATCGACTTCAATCTAAACGTTCTGTGCGGACATCGAACGTAAACTCTAGTAATAAATCTTCTCATGTAGCTAACAGTAATGCTCAAGCTCAGGATCGACCTACTCCTTTAGGTAAAACTTCATTTATCGGAGGCACCCCTGTGGTTACTTCTCCGTATATTGGTGTTGTACCAAGCTATGATGCTTCTGATTTATTGGTTAATTTTCCTTATGTCAACGAAGATTTGAGTTTATTAAAGCAGCAACAGCGTATTTATAGCTATTGCAGTACCTGTTCTATTCATCCAGAAAGTCCTTTGTTAGCGCTCAGTGGGAAGATTGAAGCGCAAATTAGTCGTGTCAGTCATACCGGGACTGCTTATGGAGAATCTGATCACGATGTTGATCTCACGGGTGCTGAAGTTGACACAGCAGTTTTGGTTAATCAATGGAGTACGGGCTATTTGGCATTCGTGTATGACAATTCGCAAGGCAGTTCAAATCGTCGTGTTGACAATTCGAGAGTGCTTTTAGATCGAGGGTTTTTAACCATAGGTAATTTAAATCAATTACCTTTTTATTTTACTTTGGGTCAATATTATGTGCCATTTGGGCAATATGCTTCGGCCATGATTTCAGATCCTTTAACGAAAGTGTTAGGGCGTGTAAAAGCACGTGCTTTTACCTTAGGTTTTTATAAAAAGTTTGATAAAAACAACGAACTTAATTTATCTGCTTTTGCTTTCAATGGGGATACTAAGTCAAGTGCTAATAGCAAAAGTCATCAGTTTGGATTAAATGCGGATTACCAGTTCACTCAAAATCCATGGAGTCTTGAGCTGGGAACAAGCTATATTAGCAATATCGCTGACTCAGGAGGTATGCAGCATAACGGTCTTTCTTCAGGCAATTCTTTTTCTGGTTTTGCTGGCAGCGCAGCATCTGAAATCTTAGATCCTATTCCAGGTGTTGGGCTTAGAACTAATTTAGGTGTTGGGTCATTCCACTTTATTTTTGCTTATGTTGCTGCTGCTCGTAGCTTTCCGTTGAGTGTATTAAGCTTTGATCAAAAGCCTGCACGACCGCAAGCTGTTCATTCAGAGTTGGATTATAATTTTTCAGCATTTAATAAGCCAAGCTTGATCGGTTTTGCCTATGATCAGTCTAAAGATGCGCTAGCCTTGTTGATTCCAAAAAGACAGTACACTGCCATTGTTAGTACTTCTATTTGGAAAGATACGATTGAAAGTTTACAGTTTTCTCATGCGGTGGATTATCCTACCAGCGATCAAGCGAATGGTAATGCAGGTGTTGTACCTATCTATGGTGGTACTTCTTCTGATATTAATTCTATCATTCTACAAGTCGGGTTTTATTTTTAATTGCCTTCAAGGATGTCACAGAAAACACAGTCGAATATTCTATTAGGTATTACAGGGAGTGTTGCTGCCTATAAAACTCCTGAGCTTGTTCGTATGCTGAGACAGCAAGATTGTTTAGTTAAAGTTGTCTTAACTTCTGCAGCTAAGCTATTTGTTACGCCTGGATCTTTGCAAGCAGTTTCTCAACATCCAGTCTATGAATCATTATTAGATTCAGCGTTTGAAACCAGTATGAGTCATATCGAATTAGCTCGCTGGCCGGATTGTATTATAGTTGCGCCAGCAACTGCTAATTTTATTGCTAAGCTCGCCGCAGGGATAGCGGATGATCTATTGACAACACTTTGTTTAGCAACCACCGCACGCATTATTTTGGTTCCAGCCATGAACCAGGCCATGTGGAATCATGTCGCTACAAAGGAAAATGTTTACACACTTATCAATAGAGGAATAATATTTTTAGGGCCAGATAAAGGAGAGCAAGCTTGCGGTGATTTTGGTTTTGGTAGAATGTTAGAGCCACACGCAATTGTAGGCGGTTTATTAGATCATTTAGAAGAACCTTATTTACAAGGGAAGCGTATCCTGATTTCAGCAGGTCCGACTCGAGAAATGCTGGATCCTGTGCGTTATATTTCGAATCGTAGTTCTGGGAAAATGGGTTATAGCCTGGCTCAAGTTGCAGCACAATTAGGCGCTGAGGTTACCTTAATCAGCGGCCCTGTTTCTCTATCTGCACCGTATCATTGTCGTTTGATCCAGGTAGAAACAGCGGCGCAAATGTTACAGGCCGTACAATCCGAGATAATTGGTCAAGAAATATTCATTAGTACTGCTGCGGTAGCAAATTATCATTGTTCTGATGTTGCTGTACAAAAAATAAAATCCAATCAAATACTCACACTGAATTTAGAGCCCACAATTGATATTCTAAAAACTATTGCTTCTCTACAGCCTCGACCTTTCTTAGTTGGATTTGCTGCTGAAACAGAAAATATCATTGCCGTCGCTGAGAAAAAACGCTTAGCAAAAAATATCGATTTAATGGTTGTTAATGACGTAAGTTGTAAAGAGATTGGTTTTGATAGCGATGAGAATGAGGTGATTGTTTTATCGAATCAAGAACCTATTTTTTTAAAGCGCGCGCCAAAGGTAACAATTGCTGCACAATTGTGGCGCATTATTTATAAAAAATTTTTCAGTACGAGATATGGCTGATGATCTCTTTCATTTGTTCCTAATGTGCTAAACATCGTAGAAGAAGAATTAACACAAATAGAATTTTTATTATCAGCTGTTTGTTCATCTTTAAGTTCTATGCGATTGCTGCCCGGTACTAAAATGGGCTTAAGTGGAATGGATGAAGAATGCAAAAAATACGTATCTAATAAGGGTGCTTTAATGAGCCAGGCATAACAAAAGCATTGAAGATTTGCGTACTCTATAAGGTGTTGCAAATTTTTAGAAAAGACGTTTTCTTCCTTGATGTTTAATACATTGTTTATTTCTAGAAAAAGATTTCCAGCACACTTCTCTAGTTCTTTTTCTTGCTTATCCACAAAAGAACACTCTCTCGCAATTGTGAGCATATTCATCATTGCCCAGTCAAAAAGATATTTAGCACATTGCCGTAGTGCAGAAAAAATATTTTCTATACTACTTTTATAAAGATTTACAATATGTGGAATCATCCAGCTTGGATAATATTCTATAAATTGCTGAGGAATGATGAAGTATAGGGTGTATTTTCCTCGTAGAATGGAATCATTTGTAATAACCAGTGTATTATTCTGTTCTATCATTGTTTCTAGTACAATGTTTGCTTTTGCTATCGACGTGGCCTCAGTGTTATTATTTTCTTTTGTTAATTTGCTTAAACTGTCCATCATTTTTTGCAATTTCAGTTCGGCTTTATCTTTGCCACCGCATGTTTTTATAAAACTCCAAGGTATTATGAACAGTCGATCGCGATAGACTGTTCGTAATACTTTAATTTGATAATTTTCAATGGTTTGTTCAAATTGATCTTGCGTTATTTCATGATTCATTTTCTGTAGAGAGGTAAGCGTGTTGCTAATCTTCTGAGCCGCATGGAGATCATTTTTTAAAAATCTTTCTAAGTTAGATAAACTTTCTTCGTTTAAAATAGCATTATTTGCAAGAAGTTTT
>JABDAQ010000001.1:33036-77366 GCA_013289115.1 Gammaproteobacteria bacterium | reverse complement strand
CGATCCTCCAATTGTGTAACACGTGGATCTTCACAACCAAATAATTCCCAGGCTTGTTCTGGTTTTATTAACTGCGAAGTGGGTTCGAAATGAATGCCATCCTGGCTCGCGGTATGACCGATTGATGAGATAGCTAAATTTTTATCATGGTATTTCATGGGAACAGTCATGGCTCTATAGAGCAAATGTATTTTTTTATTATGGTGTACAGCGCAAGGATTAAAGGCTGCATAGGCTTCCCAGGGATTGTTCTTATCAGGCAGTAAAATAGGATTGTTGGTAATGCGTTTTAACATGGTTGCGCGTGTTTATGTTTGCATAGTAGCGATTGTGTGATCGGTGGTTGAGATTTTTTGATACTGCATAGTAAGCGCTCGAGATTGACGGCTGCAGCGCATAATACCGTATCGGCTGCTCCGTAATAGACTAATAAAGTTTCAGCAATAACCACTGCACCGCAAGCGTAAACGACGCCTGCTTTATGCCCCTGATTTTCATAATATACATAGGGTTCTAGAATCGGATAGGCTGAGCGATATAAAACCTGTGTTGGATCATGCAAAGCCAGTAACATAGCACCGATCTTATATTTATTAGGATCACGATGCTCCATCGCATGATATAAAATCAACCAACCTTCTTGGGTTTTGATCGGCGGTGGACCTACACCCCGTATCCAATTATCCCAATCGGTATTCTGCAAAGCAGGTTCAGCATGATAATGACTTTGGATAAACAGATCATCGTGGGTTAGGGTATCGAGATAATGAATAGAAATTTTAGGCGTCAGACTATGTAAAATAGCGTATTGCCCATTGATTTTCTCAGGAAAAATAACCCAATTCTTATGCGTTTCTTGTTGTTGTGAGAGTTGTATAGGTTTTTTCCAATGCCATTGTTTTTTCAAAAAATTATCAATATCAATATAAGTTAAAGCAACACAAGGGGCGTGTGTGCCATCAAAAGCGGTATACGTCATGTAAATGCTGTCGTCTAAGCGAATTAAACGCGGATCTTCGCAGCCGTGCCCACTGGGACCAGAACAATAAGCCTGTTTTTCTTCTTGAGGATATCGTTCTGCATGCGTGTGATAATACACGGGCTCATGCGAACGTTCATTGATATGAACGCCATCTGTACTCGCTGCATAACCAAAAACAGATTCACCTAGATCAGTGATCGCACGATATATAAAATGTACTTTATTGTCTAGATAAAGTGCGCCCGCATTAAAAACTGCGGATGCCTCCCAGGAATGTCGAGGGTTTGCACGTAAAATCGGATTATCAGCGGCTCGTTCTAATACTACGCCTTGGATCTGTATCTGCGTGTTAAAGAGTTGTGGAAGCTCAAGCTCTACTGAATAATTTTTTTTAAAATAATAATGAAAAACAACGGTACGTTGTTTATAAATCATTTTAATAGGATGTATTTTTTCATGTGTTTGCCATAGAGGGTTAGTGGTACGCCACAGTAGAGTTGTTTCGTCGTGTTTATCTAATAATGCAGCACCCAACTGATTTTGCACTAAGTAGAACAGCAAAATACCTTCTTCTAAAATGATGGGGTTCAAGATGCGCAGAGGGGCCAGATCGAAGTAACTCGATCTTGGCTGTAAGATTTTACTTAAATGCGCTATCCATCGAGTTGTGGCTGATGGCATGGATCGCCGATACATGATGATCTTCCTTAATCATTTGATTGTTACAGCACTGTTAAACAGTGAGGCGATTATAGTACACAGGGCTAGGGAATTACTCTAGATGAAGTTCTTTGAAAATTTTATGAAGTTTTCTAGTGATGTAGATGTAATTGATTCAACGTAGATAATGAGGTTTCGTTGTTATTTGCATTCTCGGGAAAAAAATTATTTCTGTTTGAATTGACTGAATGCAATGGCAAGTAATTACTGCTATCCACATCTGAATGTTTTTTATAGAAAAAACTGTAACCACAGTAAAGAATAGCTCCTACTAGGAACACCGCGAGGACAATGAGACTTGTGTCTGCGTAATGCCCTATATTATAACCCTGTTTTTGTATTTCGGGTGATTCTGTAAAATTTTTAGGCGCTAAATTATTTGATAAAAATTCAGTGATATTTTTCGGCTGCATCAAGTCGGTTGTATTTTGAAAAAAATTTTTAGTCTGCTTAGTTATGTTCGGTAATTGAGAAAATGCTGTTGTTACGTTCTGTATAAACGTTATTGTTGTTTCGGTTGCGTTCAGCAATTGTGTGAATGTGTCAGTTACATTTTGTGTGACAGCGTGAACGGAGTTTCCAATAATATCGCCCATCGTATCCGTAGTGAAATTTCTGTACAAAGAAACAGGGAGCGAATATATACCACTCAGGGAATCGCTGAGTGTTTCAAATGTCATATATTCGCTGACACCCTGTTGAAATCCAAGCATAATTTTAGTGATCGGGTTGCTTGTTTGATTACTTGCTTTGATTATTTCATTAATACTGGTTGTTCCATGAACATCGTGAGTCTGATCTTCTCTAGGATCATACCAATAAATATGATAATCAGGTAATAAGGAGCGAATTACTTTCGAATTAGAAGACATAGCGGCTGTAAAACTTTCCATCCAATTTGGAATTTCATTGACTGCCTTTGTAATGAACAAATAAAGATTCATGATTTACCTTCTTCGATTATTGTAATTATTGTTAGACTCGGACGATGAATCTGTCTCTAAGCTTATACAAAAATAATTAAAACAATGATTTGATTTGCGTGACAATGATTCGCTTTCTTTCGATCTATTATTTTCATCCAATCCATTATCTTGATCTTGCTTTAATTCAATTTCTTCACTTTCTTTTTCACTTGCGTTTAATTTTGATTTCTCTGAGTGATAATTACGTAGGTAATTATAACAATAATGGGCGCTAAGCAATATTATTACTGCTGCTGCAGCAGATGCAATAATAATCATCCCTACAGAAACCCAAGGAGAAAGTGAATTATCCATGCTAAATACGCCTGGTTCCGTTGGCTTCGGTGCCAGATCCATAGCCGATATTTTCTCAGGTTTTTGCGATTGCGTTAAATTTAATTGAGGAGATATCGTCGTAATAAATTGCGTGAAATCTTTTTCTAAGTAAGTAGAAACATTCGGATATACCATCTCCAAAACTCCTATGATATTTTTAATTATTATTTTTAATGAGTAATTGTTTTAATGCATTCCATACCTGTTGCGGCGTTATCGTAGTAAAGCACGCAGGTTTTTGATCGGCTGTTTCCGTATAGCGACAGACACGCTGCCTACAAGGTGCGCAAGAAAAATTTGCTAATAAATAATTTTGATTACGACCTACGGGTATATTATCCGTTGGACCATAAATAGAAACAGTAGGTATGTCAAGTGCTGCAGCTAGATGTAATAAACCTGTGTCAACGGATACGATCGCTTCAGCATTCGATACTATATAGGCTAATTCGCTTAAACTTACTTTGGGTAAAATCTGCACTTTATTCGTGTCTACCGCTAGACGTTGAGCGCGTGCTTGCTCTTTGAGCGTGCCCCAAGGCAGAAGTACCGATTTTCCTGATCGCGTTACCCATTGCATTAATTGCAGCCAATAGGCTTCTGGCCAAAGTTTTGAGATCCAACTTGCATTGTGTATGAAAATTAAATAACGTTTGGGTAAAGAAAGTTGACTGTGAATAAATTGATTGCGATCAATTCCGTAATAAGGTTTTGAATTCGTGAAGGGATAATGAAGTGCCTGTGAAAATAATAAACGAATACGGGTAAGGGCGTGTTTTTCCCAGCCAATCCTAAATTTTTTAGTATAAGCCCATTGTACGTTTTGGCCGCGTGTGCATCCTTTTGCGTATCCGTAACGTGCAGCACCGCGTGCTATGCGTGTTAATAATGAACTTTTTAATAAACCTTGCGGATCAATAATACAATCGTAGGATTGATCCCGTAATTGTTTTAGAAAGTGATAAATTTCACGATACGTTTTTATACGTAAAGGATAACGACGCCAACGACGTAATGCGCAGGGAATAATAGTTTGAATCAAGGGAGACCAGCGTATAATTTCTTTGAATTCTTCTTCGATCACCCAATCAAAATGAATATCAGGACGAGCGGTTTTTGCATCCATTACAGCGGGCAAAGTCTGAATGATATCTCCCATGGAAGAAGTTTTTATAATCAAAACACGCATTTATTCAACCGTGACTGATTTTGCTAAATTTCTCGGTTGATCAACATCCGTACCTTTTAAAACAGCTACATGATAAGCCAAAAGCTGCAATGGAATTGTATATAAAAATGGATTAAGTATCGGATCGGCTACAGGAACATGAATGCGTTTTACATCGTGATAGGCATCGAAAGTAAATTGTTCATCAGAAAAAATAATTAACTGGCCTGAGCGTGCGTACACTTCTTGAATATTACTTTTTAATTTTTCTGATAAAGGATCAGGGGCTGCTAGCACAATGACAGGCATGCCTTTACTCACTAAAGCCAGTGGACCGTGTTTTAATTCGCCTGCAGGATAAGCCGAGGCGTGAATATAAGAAATTTCTTGCAATTTAAGCGCGCCTTCTAAGGCTACAGGGAAATAAATAGTACGTGCGATAAATAAAGCATGTTGTTTGTCTACAAAACTTTCTGCCAACGATCGAATTTCAGAATCGAGCGCCAGTGCCGAGTCGATACATTTGGGTAAATTACGTAGAGCAGAGCGCCAATGCGCCGTTAATTCTGGTTGAATTTGTCTATACTCCGCTAATTCCAAGGCCAAAAGAATTAATGCGACTAACTGTGCTGTAAATGCTTTAGTTGAAGCGACACCAATTTCTGGTCCAGCACGTGTGAGTAAAGCAATATCTGATTCTCTAATCAAAGTACTTTCTGCCACATTACAAATAGCCATACTTCCTAAATAGGGCTGTTTTTTAGCAGCACGTAATGCGTTTAAAGTATCGGCTGTCTCGCCCGATTGTGAGAGTGTGATTAATAAAGTATCCGGATCAATAAGCGGCGATCGATAGCGAATTTCACTGGCGATATCAACATAGCAAGGAATATTAGCCAGATTTTCAAACCAATAGCGTCCTATTAAACCGGCATGATAACTTGTACCGCAGCCGACAATTTGAATGCGTTTTATCGTTTTAAATAAATTGCGTGCAGTTCGATCGCACAGTGATTGTGGTTCAAGGCGACCTTCCAAGGCGCACTGTATCGCGTAAGGTTGTTCAAAAATTTCTTTTTGCATGAAATGTCGCCAATTCCCTTTATCAACTACATTTTTGTTCAGTTGTGATTGATGAATGCTACGTGATACAGCGCGTCCTTTTTTATCGACAATGCTGATTTGATCGCTATCGAGCTGTGCGATCTCGCCTTCTTCTAAATAAATAAGTCGGCGTGTTACCGGTAATAGTGCTAAATGATCAGAAGCTAAATAATTTTCATCGTCCCCAATGCCAATGACCAATGGGCTGCCTTGACGTACTGCAATGAGTTGATTCGCTTGTCTACGGCATAAAAATGCAATTGCAAAAGCACCTTGTAATTTTTTAACCATTGCTTGTACCGCTTGGTAAAAATCAGGTGTTATCTGCATTTGCTGCTGTAATAAGTGTGCAATGACTTCTGTATCCGTTTCTGAAGAAAATTGATAGCCTTCTGCTAGTAAACTCTGACGCAATGTTTGGTAATTTTCGATGATGCCATTGTGTACAACAGCAATTTCATTATCGTTTGAAACGTGAGGATGTGCATTGTTTTCACTGGGTTTGCCATGGGTAGCCCAACGTGTGTGTGCAATGCCAATCGTTCCAATTAATAAATTTTTCTTTAACCGTTGTTCAAGTACGCTAATCTTGCCGAGCGTGCGTTGTCGTTCTAGCTGTTGTTGTGCATTGATAACGACGATACCCGCTGAGTCGTAGCCGCGATATTGCAAGCAACTTAGACCTTTTAGTAAAATAGGCACTACGTTATGTTTGCTTGTTTGTTTGACTATGGCGCCAACGATTCCACACATATCATTGCCCCTTGTTGTTTACTATTCGTAAAAAATGGGTTAAATGTAGCAGAATTTATGCTTAAAGTGTCGATTGTTTAATGTATAAATTTATTCTCAGTTGTTTGCTACCTTATACTTGTTTGCTTTGTCGCGTTTCTACACAACGCAGACTGGATCTTTGTTTAGACTGTGAGCGTGCTTTGCCTTGGCTCGGTGCTTATGTATGTATGCGTTGCGCAGTACCTTTGCCTGAATTTGAATTTGGTTCGGATGCATTGCGTTATTGTGGCGCTTGTTTAAATAAAATCCCGCCTTTTTATCAAATATCTTCGCTGTTTTCGTATGCACCGCCTATTTCAAAACTCATTATTGAATTGAAATTTCACAATCGACTTGTATGCGCGCGCGTGTTGAGTGAATTACTCATAGTTTCGTTAAAACAAATCTATCAAGCACAGTCATTACCAGAATTAATTATTCCAGTACCTTTGCATACTAAGCGATTGAGTCAGCGTGGATTTAATCAAGCTTTAGAATTAGCCAGGCCCATCGCTGCCTATTTTAAATTACCAATCGATAGTAAAAACTGTATACGAATACGCGATACTAAAGCGCAAACTGCATTGTCTCAAAAAGAGCGAAATGCCAATGTGAAGGGAGCGTTTTATTTAAAAAAAACACCCCTATTAGCTAAACATGTCGCTTTAATTGACGATGTTGTAACTACGGGGTGTACCGTTAATGAGATTAGCGGATTACTGCGAACATCGGGCGTTGAAAGAGTTGACATCTGGTGTTGCGCACGCACACTGATCTAATCATTTAGTCTTCGTATTGCTGTTCGCGACGATGATAACCACCACCGCTATTATTGCCATAGCGATGACGACCGCCACCACCCCCATTACCGCCGCCACCGCGACGACCACCGCCGCCACCACCATTGCTACCGCCTGTTGATCCACGTGGATTCGCCGTGTCAACAACGATAGCGCGGCCAAAATGCTCTTTTCCATGAAGTGTTGCGATCGCCTTTTTAGCATCTTCTAAAGTAGTCATTTCAACAAAACCATAACCTTTACTTCGACCTGGGTCTCCATTTGATGTACGCTCATATACAACCATGGCAGATCTTACTGGACCTATTGTAGTAAAAAGTTCTATCAAGTCTTTTTCAGTCACATTAAAGTGAATGCTACCCACATACAATCTTTCACCTATCACACTCTTATTCACACAAACCTCCAAAGGTTAAAAAAGCTACGTTCCAAGCGTCCATCACATGTATATGCCACTCAGGTGCAGCGCAGATCAAGAAAACAGTTCCATACTAGCACAACTAAAGCACAGTTCATACTGGCTAAAAGCTTGTATTATTCTAAAAAGCTACGCAACATCCAAGCATTCGTTTCATGAACTTCCATGCGTGCAGATAATAAATCGACGCTCACTTGATCGCCAGCTTTTTCTGCATTCGGTATCAATTCACGAATTAAGCGAATAATAATCTCTTGATCTTGAAATAATTGCTTAATCATATCTTGGTCTTTGCAGTGCTGTGTGCCTACTACTTCTTGAATCGCAGTTAGCTTAGAAAAATCAGCATAGCTTGCAGGCACATAAAAACCTAAAGCACGTACTCGTTCAGCTAATGTATCTCCAGCATTCCACAAGTCTGTATATTGCTGTTCAAATAAGCTATGTAGCGGTTGAAACATCGGTCCTGTGACATTCCAATGAAAGTTATGTGTTTTTAAATACAACGTGTAGGTGTTAGCAAGTAATTTAATCAAACCATCTGCGATGATTTTTCTTGTTTCAGACGTCAAGCCTATATTGAGTGTTTGTTGCACCAATGTCTCCTTAATCAAATAAATAAAACGGATCTAATTCTCATCGTCCTCTGCATTTTCTTCTTCATGCAGACTATGATGTTGTGCATTTTTGTTAATTAAATAGTTGCGACGTTGCAGATACGCATTACGTTGAAAGACATAAGGATCAAAAGAAGCCTGTTTGATCGTTTGATCGAAATCGAGTAATTGTGCGCGTGTATCGATGACATTTAATGTAATTAAGCTATAACGTGTAGTGTCGTCGTTTACATAGGGATACACTGAAAAAAAATAATAATTGATTGGCCAAGCAGTGGCATCACGCACAGTGCGCGGTCCCAAAATAGGAATGACTAAATAAGCAGAAGAACGATAGCCCCATTTCGCAAGCGTTAAGCCAAAATCTTGTTGTCGACGCGGTAATTCAATACGGCTGGCCACATCGATTAAACCAAATACGCCAATCGTACTGTTGATAACAAAACGCCAGGTGTCAGAAATTGCATAATAACCCTCGCCTTGTAAAGCATCATTGATGATCGTCGGGATCTGATCAAGATTACTGAAGAAATTACTGATGCCTTGCTGAATACGTATTGGCAATACCGCTCTATACGCTGTTGCGGCAGGTTTAAAAATAACTTTATCTAACTTTTGATTCAGTCTAAACGCATGGCGATTATAAGTTTCATAAGGATCGGCTGCAGTATCTTTCGCTAGCGTCGTCTTAGCACTTAGGCTGAGTAATAGTGCAGCACATAAGTTTAGGCATTTGAGATTTTTAAACATGAGGTCCAAGAAGTCGTCTGTTGAATCCAGTCATTCTAGCGCAAATCATCTAAATATTTTTCTGCATCCAAAGCAGCCATACAGCCCGTACCTGCTGACGTGATGGCTTGACGATAGATTGAGTCCGCCACATCACCTGCTGCGAAAACACCCGCTACACTCGTAGCAGTGCTACCATTGCGACCCTCGTTTTGCGTCACAATATAACCCGTTTCGTGCATGGCTAATTGGCCTGAAAATATAGCGGTATTCGGTGTATGGCCAATGGCGATGAATACACCGTGTGCCGATAAAATTTGCAGATTGTGTGTTTTGAGTTGTTGTATTTTAACTCCAGTGACACCTGTGTTATCCCCCATGATCTCAGTAATCACGCTATTGAGCACTAACTGAATGCGTCCTGTCTCAACTTTAGCTCTTAGTTTGTCCACTAAAATTTTTTCTGCGCGAAACTGATCGCGTCTATGGATCAAAGTAACTTGCTTTGCAATATTAGATAAAAATAAAGTTTCTTCCACCGCTGTATTGCCACCTCCTACTACTACGACTTCTTGATCGCGATAAAAAAAACCGTCGCAGGTCGCGCAGGCTGAGACACCTTTCCCCATAAATTCTTGTTCTGAAGGGAGTCCAAGGTAGCGTGCACTCGCACCTGTGGCAATGATCAGCGCATCGCAAGAATAGCATCCAGAATCTCCGTATAAGAGAAAAGGGCGTTTAAAAAGTTCTGCTTTATTGATTTGATCAAAAATAAACTGTGTGTTAAAACGTTGCGCGTGTTTTGCCATACGTTCCATTAAAGAGGGGCCTTGCAGACCTTCACTTTCACCTGGCCAATTGTCTACGTCCGTAGTTGTCATAAGCTGACCGCCTTGTTGCAGACCTGTGATCAAGACGGGACTTAGATTAGCACGTGCTGCGTAAATTGCTGCGGTATATCCAGCCGGCCCTGATCCCAAAATAATGAGGGGATGATAAGAGGTTGTCATAAGATAACTCGTATCTGTAAAAATTTCAGTTATCATACTCGATTATTATTAAACAATCCTGAAATAACGCATCAGAGGGGCGCTGTGAAACGAAAAGCCAACCGTTTAACTTCCGATCATTTAAATTTTCAACAACGTTTGATCGAAGGTTTGTTTGTAGTAAGTATCGCTTTTTCGGTATTCCTTATTATTGCTTTTGTAACATACCGACCTTTCCCTTTGATTCCTTTATTGGCTTCTAATATTGAGGGACCTGTCGGCGTCATTGTGGCGGGTTTTTTTCTAAATAGCTTCGGTTACTTAGCGTATCTGTTTCCTTGCTTGCTTATATTGTTGAGCTGGATGCGTTTCAAAAATTCTGGTACAGCGTCTGAGTCTATACATTATCCATTTTTATTGGTACGTGGCTTAGGATTTATTGCCATTTTTGTTTCGGCATGTGGCATTATGAGTGGCGTAGAGGCTCATTATAATTATCTGCATCATAACAGGATGTTGCATCACACGAAGGGTGGCTATTTGGGCCAAATTATCGCAGCTGCACTCATTGCACAATTCAATTTAGTGGGCACATTTTTATTTTTAAGTGCTTTATTATCAGCGGGAATGACCTTGGTAACAGGATTATCTTGGTTGCAGATCGCTCATAGACCGATCCGATTACTAGGCAAACTGTGTAAAGAAGTCCTGTTCAAGGTAGCGCAAACATGGCAGATACGTCGCAAAGCAGCGCGCACAGCTGCCTTACAATTGGTTTCCACTCAATTGGATGAGGAAATAAAACCTATTATTAAAAAATGCTCAGAAATAAAATCAGTAAAATTGATCGAACAATCGGTTGCATCCAAAGTGGCAACTACGCCTGCGATAAGTAAACCTGTCATTACACAGCCTGCACGTCCTGTTTTGGTAGAACCTGTACACACAAATGAATCGTTACCTGACTTAAAATGTTTAGATCAACCAGCGCCTGCGGCACAAGAAGGGTATTCAAAAGCAGAGCTGGAGCAATTATCGCGCGAGGTTGAGCTGCGTTTAAAGGATTTCGGCATTGAGGTTCAGGTTTCTGGTGTTTATCCAGGTCCTGTTATTACACGATTTGAAATGAAATTAGCGCCCGGCATTAAAGTCAGTCGCATTACGAGTCTTGCTAAAGATCTCGCTCGCTCGCTTTCTGTGATTAGTGTACGTATTGTGGAAGTCATTCCGGGAAAATCGGTTGTTGGATTGGAAGTTCCTAATCGTCATCGTGAAATCGTGCGCTTAAGTGAAATATTGAGTTCAAAAAATTATCAACAAGCGAGCTCTTCGTTGTCTTTAGCTTTGGGAAAAGATATTGCAGGTCATGCTGTTGTGGTTGATTTGAGCAAGATGCCGCATTTATTGGTTGCAGGCACAACCGGATCAGGCAAATCAGTTGGACTCAATGCAATGTTGCTGAGTATTTTGTTCAAAGCAACTCCACGAAAAGTACGTTTGATCATGATCGATCCAAAAATGCTTGAACTTGCGATCTACGAAGGAATTCCGCATTTATTAGCGCCTGTGGTCACCGATATGAAAGAGGCTGCGAATGCTTTGCGTTGGTGTGTGGCTGAAATGGAACGACGTTATAAATTAATGGCACATTTAGGCGTGCGTAATCTAGCCAGTTATAATCAAAAAGTTTTCGATGCCATCGAGAAAGGTAAACCTTTACTGGATCCATTATGGCAACCCACACAAACTGAAACGGCAGAGCCTTTAGCAGAATTGCCTTATGTTATTGTTTTAATCGATGAATTTGCCGATATGATGATGGTGGTTGGTAAAAAGGTTGAAGAATTAATCGCGCGCATTGCTCAAAAAGCGAGAGCGGCCGGCATTCATCTGATTTTGGCAACACAAAGACCTTCGGTCGATGTTATTACAGGCTTGATCAAAGCTAATATTCCAACACGCATTGCTTTTCAAGTATCTTCTAAAATCGATTCACGTACGATATTAGATCAGCAAGGGGCAGAACAATTATTGGGACATGGTGATATGTTGTATTTAGCACCCGGAACTGGATCGCCGATTCGCGTGCATGGCGCTTTTGTCGCGGATCATGAAGTTCATAAGGTAGCAGATTCACTCAAAAAATTAGGTCCGCCTGATTATAAATTATCTATTACTGCTTATGGAGATGAAAACGGTGAGGCAGGATCAGGCACAGGCGGTAATCCGAATGGCGAACAAGATCCCTTATATGATCAAGCAGTTCAGATTGTGATACAAACAAGACGCGCTTCTATTTCCAGTGTGCAGCGTCGTTTAAAGATTGGCTATAATCGCGCGGCGCGAATCATGGAAGATATGGAACAGGCTGGATTGGTTAGCAGTATGGAAAGCAATGGGAATCGCGAGGTATTAATTCCCGATCGAGAGAACGAATAATGAGCAGCACGGACATGCAATATCCTTTAGGTATATTTGATTCTGGCATTGGCGGTCTTACTGTCTTGAAAGCGCTGAAAGCTAAAATGCCGTATCAGAACTTTATTTATGTTGGCGATACGGCGCGTTATCCTTACGGGCGTAAATCGCGCGCTATGATCATAAAATTTTCGTTAGAGATTGCCCATTTTTTAGTGCAGAAAAATGTTGTTGGTATTGTTGTCGCTTGCAATACAGCGTCTGCTTTGGCATTACCTGCTTTGCAACAACATTGTTCAGTACCCATTTGGGGCGTATTAGAGCCCGGTGTTGAAGCAGCCTCTCGCAGTACAAAAACAGGGCAGGTGGGTTTGATTGCTACCGCCAGTACAATTGCCTCTGGCATTTATCAAGATTTATTAGCAAAAAAGAATTTGAATGTTTGGGCGCATGCTTGTCCCATGCTTGTACATTTAGTAGAAGAAGGTTTGTGCCAAAGTCAGGAAGCAGAACTTTTAATTCGTTATTATTTAGCCAGCTGTCCTTCAATCGATACGTTAATTCTTGGCTGTACGCATTATCCTTGGTTGAAATCTACATTTCAAACGGTGATAGGTTCTACTGTTCATCTTGTAGACAGCGCGCAAGTCGTTTCTGATGTTGTTTCCAAACAATATAAAAAAACGCCGTCTGATCATTTAGGCCGCATCGTGCATTATGTCACGGGAGATCCTTTTGTTTATGAACATACTGCACGTAGCATTGTAAGCGATGATTTATTAGGAGATAAGATTGAAAAGTTTCATGGATAAATTCCAAAGATCCAAAATAAAAATTAACTTAGCCGAGAAGTAGACATTAACGGTAGACCACACGCTTTTTCTTCAGAAATAATGGTAATAATGGTAAGGAGATCATCCAACTTTCTTAATGGATCTTCTAAGGAGTGAGATGAAGTAAAAAAAGCCGATAGCTTATCCTTCCAAGATGGCTTTAGTTTACTGTATGCGTTTTCTAAACAGCGGGTTAAGTTTCTGAGACATTCATCTATTGTTTCTCTAGTTTCTTTAGGTTCTTTTAATTCTTTAGAAGCTTCTTTCATAAGCGCAGATAGAATTGGATTCTTTTGATCATCCTTAGACTCAAACAACTTGTTGATAACCAACAGTAATTTTCTAAGGATTGCATTGCTTATTACTATTAAATCCTGATCTGGGCTGTTTTTTTCGATTAAGTGGGATTTAAAATTGCAAAGCGATTGTAATGTTGTTGTGTCGAAAAGAGAGGCACGTAATTCCTTAGCGTCTAAGTCTGAGATAAGGAGATCGTTTGAAATAAGAAGACCGTTTTGGCAAGACGGTATTTTGGGACCAAGATTTTTTTCGTCTATTCTGCTCATGAGCAACCCGAAAATTTCTTGATCTTTTTCTTCAACTGCGTATTTCATTAAATTTCGATAGACTTTCGCCGTTTGATCAAAAAGACGCTCGAGCACACCCTCTATATCTAAACGTGGGTTTCGAAGCATTTTGCTTATTAAGTCGGATGCTTTTTTATCTATGGCGCACTGAAAAATAGGTGCTTGATTAGGAAGAACGGCGATGAAACAGTCACGAGCTAACCCTGCGTTCGATAAATAGCGATCGGGTAATAAATGAGATAAATCAAAAATCACATGCGCCATGTCTACGTTTTCAAAGAGAGCTTGATAAAACTCGGTTGAGTTGTCATTTGCTGCATCTATCAGTTGCGTTGCCAATTTTTCCAATGTTTCTTCTGGTATTTTGCTTATATTGATTAATAAGCTCAGCACTTCAGAGTGATTTGTTTTTACTGCATCAAATGCTAACTTAATCACATTCTCTTCTTTTACTACTTCTTTTTTCATTATTTTAAATAAACGGTGTTCTAAAGCTTTTTTTTGTTTTTCATACAAATTATTAGCCTGAGTGGATGATGTGGATTGATTTCCTGACATAGTTATATTCTTTTTATTAACTCAAAGCTGGTAAGCTACCAGTTGTACTGGTGAGATTGGAAAAGCTTTGAGTGAAAGGGAGTAAAAATATTCTGACATAGAGTAATCTCTATCTTGGCTTGATGAGACAAACAAAAAAAGAGGTTAGGTATGTCAGGATACTGAAGTCTTTCGCATTCCAGGTGGAATTGCAAGTATCATATTGTGTATAAAATTATATGAATAGGATTTTTGTAAGGTAACCGCAGACCAAAAAGCTGGAGTGTTACATAAAAATTAACTTAGCTGAGAAGTAGTAGGCACTAACGATAGATCACACGCTTTTTCATCGGAAGCGGCTATGATATCATCCAACTGTGTTGCTAAGAGATTCGTAGAGTTAGATTTAGTAAAAAAGGAAAGTAAGTTGTTCAACGGTAACTTTGATGACTCTAGCTTATCGCGTGCGTCTTCTAAACAGCGCTTTATGTTTTCGCAACGTTCATCTGTTGTTTTTCCAGGTTCTTTTAATTTTTGAGAAATTTCTTCCATAAGCGCAGATGTAATTGAATTCTTTTGAACATCTTTAGACTCAAAAAAATTTATAATGGCCGACAGTAATTTTTCAAGTTTAGGTAATTGATTTCTCGATTCTTTAAGCTGATCTGATTGGCTAGACTCTGTGGCAAGCTTATCTCTGAATTTTTCTATCTGTTCAATGATTAAGTCCGGCTTGGTTTTTTGTTTTTCATCGATTGCATTGTTTATTACTATTAAGCTCTGATCTGATGAGCTGTTTTTTTCTAAGTAGGATTTAAAATTGCGAAGCGATTTTAATGTTGTTGTGTCGAAAAGAGAGGAGCGTAATTCCTCAGCGTTTGATTCTGAGATAAATAAATTGTTTTTAGCAGACTTCCTTTTAGGAGCAAGATTTTTTTCGTCTATTCTGCTTATGAGTAAGCCAAAAATTTCTTGATCTTTTTCTTCAACTGCGTATTTCATTAAATTTCGATAAACTTTCGCCGTTTGATCAAAAAAACGATCGAACATACCCTCTATATCTAAACGTGGGTTTTTTAGCATTTTTCTTATTAGAATGGATGCTTTTTTATCTATGGCGCACTGAAAAATAGGTGATGGATTATGGCTGTCGGTGAAACAGTCAAGAGCTAGCCCTCCGTTCGACAAAAAGCCATCGGATAATATAGCAAATAAATCAAAAATTAAATTTGCCGCGTTTAATTTTCCTATAGAGAGCGCTTGATAAAACACGGTTGGGTTGTTTGCATCAAACAGTAGCTTTTCTACTAATTTATCCAATGGTTCTTTTCGTATTTTGCTTATATTGTTTAATAAGCTCTCCATTTCAGAATAATTTGTTTTTTCCAAAGCAAACACTGCTTGAATCACATCCTTTTTTGTTTCTTTTTTTTCTATTATTTTAAGTAAACACTGTTCTAAAGCTTCTTTCTGCTTTTCAGACAGATCATTAGTCTGAGTGGATGATCTGGATTTATTCTTTAGCATAGTTATATTCTTCTTCTGTAATTATTATTGAAGCAGAAATAGAGAGATATCTAATCAATTATTATTCTGCGTTAATTTATTATATTTATTCACAGCTGTCAAATTAAAAGTATTCTTTGTTTAGGAAATCGCCTTAGCAATGCTAATGCCTTCTGATCATTATCATCTAGGTCGTATCGTACATTATTGCACGAGAAAAATAAATGGCTTGCAAGTTGCTCAGTTTTTTCTTCATCAGAACGTTCAGCAATGTTGAAGTCAGGCTTCATCCTCATGCTCCCTGCATTTAATCCTGATCTAATCAGAGTATTTTGATATTGCTCAGAGAAATATCCAGTAAACGGTGGGTAATAATATTTTTTGTCGAACTTTAATCCATAACACTCCTTAAAAGTAATTGGTTCATTTGACGTAATAAATAATCCTCTCCCCAGATGAGTTACATACCAGCCATATATTTCTTCAAGCAGTATTTTTCCAGAATAATCAATAAGATTGTCGTCGTCTAAAAATACTGCATCAGGATCGCTTTGTAATAGTTGACGAATTTCATCTTCACATGCAGATAATTCTTCCTTACTTTTTGATTTATCAGCCCATCCACGTACCATGACTTCCGATATCCAAATAATCTTTTTTTCTCTACTTATCAATTCTTTAGCGCAGGAAACGGCTGAGGCTGTTTTCCCAATGCCTGCTTTACCGGTTAAAATCACGCACACTGATTTTTTATTCATGACATCAAAGCAAAACTTTTTAGCAATAGCGAACATTTCTTCATGTAAGGGTGTATCTGCCTTAAACGTAGAAAATGACATGTCTGATTGGTTTTCATAAGGAATTTTAGTGAGTAATGATTCAGGGATACGCAGTTGATCGACGCTCAGAGGCTCATAATCAACTACGTCTAGATTTCGATCGCTGATTTGCATGACCCACTGGCAGAACTTTTTAAAATTAAATCGTACATGAAGGTCTTTGTTATCATTTTCAGTCTGCCTAAATTCTTGTTCGTCAATCTTATAATCAGATAGCGTCTTTGCACATGCTACTAATTCACCGTAACTTATTTCAAATCCTGGATGTATTGATTTAGGATTCTGTGTTTGATAAGCGGCTATTTTCGCTTCGTCGTTACTATCCTGTTGCGCATTAAAAACGCCTAATAGCAGTTGTTCAACATCAGACCTACTTAATTCTGCAGTGTTTTCTAATGATGGATCAAAAATTATGTATTTTCCTCGAATAACAACACAGTTATCGTTGCTATAGTTTCCACCTGGATGCTTTAAAAAGTAACATGCATGGTTTTTAACATTTGAAATATACACTTCATGAAAGTTTTCTTTATTATCGAATTCTAAAAATGGATAAAGCAGATTTCCAAGATAGGGTTTGTAAGGTTCTGCAATGGGATCATACGTTAACTGTGTAAGATAAAAAGGTGCATTACCGAATAATTGATCAAACGCAGTATTACCAAGCATATACCTGATACCAAACCAAAGGCTCAGCTGACAAAACATACCGCAGTCAATCACAGTGGGTCCTTGAATCAGTTTATCTAAAGCACTGCTTAATTTATCGCCCTTGTAAATTAAGCTGAGCCAGCCTTCCTTTACGGATTGATAATCCCATTCAGGAGGAGATAGGTAATTTAATTGAGAAGCCCTAATAACGTCAGACGACATTTTGTTCCATAGTTTTGCTAAATCATTATTGTAATGAAGTCCAGCAAATTGATTTCCATAGAATTTTATTCTCTTTGAGGGATGAAGATTAGCGATTTTCGTAAACGCTTCAATACCTTCAACAAACACTTCAAGCGTTTTGTCGCGCGCAGTAGCAAATGAAGATAAGTATTGAACAAATTCAGAAGATGGATGTTTTTTATGGAGATATTTTAAATAACATATTGCTTTGTGCGGTGGTTTATTAGGTGATTTTTTTGTCGGCATAGTGATTTGAATAATTATTATAATTTCTGCGTTAATTTATTGTATTTATTCACAGCTGTCAAAAGGAAAGGTATTCGTTATTCAGAATCGCCTTGACAATGCTTATGACCACTTTCTATAGTAAGTGGTATAAAGTGGGTGAGGGTGGATCATAAGGGTGGAAACAGGGATATTTATGTAGATTCCATTCCTGTGTTTTTCGCAATCAAGATACATCAAATAACATAAGCAATGCAGATTGCTTAAGGGCTTATTATGTTTCGCGGTATCAGTCTGGTTGTGCTGGATGTAAAAGGCCGGATTGCCTTGCCTGTCCGTTATCGCGAGCGGCTAACTCAACATGAATGTAAACAAGTTGTCATAACGATTGATACAGAATCACCTTGTTTATTGTTATACCCACTCAGAGAATGGGAGCAGATTGAAGCAAAATTAAATGCGTTACCTAGTTTTAATCCTGTTACGCGCCGTATTCAGCGACTCTTGATTGGTCATGCAACAGAATTAGAGTTTGATAACAATGGACGCATTCTCTTGCCGAGCTTATTACGCGATTATGCCAAGCTGGGTAAAAAAGTCATGCTGGTGGGTCAAAGTAAAAAGATTGAATTATGGGATGAAGCAACCTGGAATGCTAAACGTTCTGATTGGCTGCTAGAAGGATTACAAGCATCCGAGTTGTCCGGAGAATTAGGATCCTTAGCGTTATAACTATATGCCAATTACTCAATCTACGCATCAACCTGTTTTATTAAATGAAGTAACAGAGTGCTTGGCACGTGTAGCGGATGGTATTTATATAGACGCTACTTTCGGTCGCGGTGGGCATACGCGTGCCTTGTTACAAAGGTTAAGTGAGAAGGGCAGAGTGATCGCAATTGATCGCGATCCTCAAGCATACGCGTATGCTCAGCAGGCCTTTCAAGATGATATGCGTCTTAGTGTTTACTTAGGATCTTTTGCTCAAATAGCAAAGATAGCAAAAATGTATGAAGTGTTCGGTCATGTGAATGGCATTTTATTGGATTTAGGCATGTCATCGCCCCAATTGGACGATCCGAAACGAGGGTTTAGTTTTTTACAATCAGGTCCTTTGGATATGCGTATGAATCCAACTGAAGGCATGAGCGCTGCAGAATGGCTCGCCATTGCCAGCAGAGATGAAATTGAACAGATACTCCGTATTTATGGTCAAGAACCTTATGCTAAACGTTTGGCGAAAGCTATTGTTAACGAACGTTTAGTACGCCCAATTTGTACGACTGATCATTTGACACAATTAATTCATGCAGTACGACCTTATCGCAAACAACGTAAACATCCAGCCACTTTAGTCTTTCAAGCAATACGTATCTGGATCAATCATGAATTAGACGATTTAAAGATTTGTCTTCGTGACAGTTTAGATATCCTAGCCTGTGCTGGACGTTTGCTTATCATCAGTTTTCATTCGTTGGAAGATCGTATTGTTAAACAGTTTATTCGTACACACAGCCGTTTGCCTGCAGAATTAGCGCGTTTACCAATGACTGTATCGCAACAACCTAAGTTACGGTTAAAACCCATAGGTTCTCCTATAAAACCAAGCCTCTGCGAAGTCCAAGCAAATCCGCGTGCTCGCAGTGCTATTTTACGTATTGCAGAAAAATTGATATGAATACAGCCGCTCGTGTTTTATCAGGTTCGTTTTTTATTTTTAGAATGTATCGCGGCGTATTTTCGCTGCGATCCTGTGGTTTCTCTTTACTGATCTTTGCTGTACTCACCTCATCTCTGTCATTGGTTTATCTAAAGACCTTACAAAGAGATCTATACAGTCAATTGCAGTCCTCACAACAAACGTATGAGCGATTGCAGCGACAGTGGAGTCAATTATTACTAGAACAGCATACTTTAATTGCTTCAGAACGTATTCAAACGCTTGCGCAGCAGAAACTTAATATGATTTTTCCACAAGAAAAAACGATCATCCTAGTGCCACACGATCGATCAAAACAAAAATAATGACGTGGGGCTAAAAGATTTTTATCGTTCTAAACGACTCGATCAGGGTCGAGCTCGATTTTTATGCGTGTTAGTGGCTTTATTGCTTTTATTGTTAGCGCTTTTAGGTCGTTTGATTGATTTAGCTATTGTTCAACGCGAATTTTTGTTAGTGCAGGGTGACGCCCGCGCGACGCGTCTTTTACCGATACCGGCTCATCGTGGCATGATCACTGACCGGCAGGGTGAACCTATCGCAATCAGTACCCCTGTTATTTCTGTTTGGATTGATCCAACCGTGTTTATTGCAACACCTAAACAATATTTAGCGTTGGAGAAGCTGTTAAGCTTAAAAATTGGTTCTATTAAAAAGATTTTTATTAAAAATCAACAACGTGAATTTGTGTATTTAAAACGCATACTACCTATTGATCTTGGAAAAAAAATCGAACAACTTAAAATACCCGGATTATTTTTAGAATCTGGATACCATCGCTATTATCCGGATGCAGCTGTTACTGCACACATTCTTGGCTTTACAAATGTCGATGATCGAGGGCAGGAAGGACTAGAGTTAGCTTATAATGATTGGTTACAAGGTATACCCGGAATAGAACGTGTTATTCGAGATAGACTAGGGCATATTATCGCGCGCCTTAATGTGATTCGCCCACCACGTCCTGGGAATAATTTGCAATTGAGTATTGATACTAAAATTCAATATATTGCTTATCGTGAATTAAAAAATGGTATCGCTAAATGCAAAGCTAAATCAGGATCGATTGTAGTATTAAATAATAAAACAGGCGAAATTTTAGCGATGACTAGTTGGCCCTCGTATAATCCCAATGTGCGCGTGTCTTACCATGATGGACGTTATCGTAATCGTGCTGTGACGGATGTATTTGAGCCTGGATCAACGATGAAAACATTTAGTATGATGAATGTTTTAGCAAGCGGCCATTTTTCATTAACTACCTTAGTCGATACCGCACCCGGTTGGATGATTGTTTCAGGAAAACGTATTGAAGATGAGCGTAATCATGGTCTTTTAAGCTTAAGTGAAATATTACAGGTTTCGAGTAACGTGGGCATGTCGAAACTCATACTTGCTTTACCTGCAAAACCTTTGTGGAATTTATTCAATCGCTTAGGTTTTGGTCAAACAACAGACAGTGGGTTGCCAGGAGAGCGGAGTGGTTATCTGCCATACATGAAAATCTGGAATCCTTTTGTATTAGCGACTTTATCGTTTGGGTACGGCCTATCTGTGACAGCATTACAATTAACGCAAGCCTACGCAGTTTTAGCGAATGATGGTATTAAAATCCCGGTAACTATTTTAAAGAAAACTCAGTTGCCTGCGGGTCAACGCATTATAAGTGCTAAAATCAGCCGGCGAATTTTAGCGATGTTAGAATCTGTTCTCAGTAAAGAGGGAACCTCTCCATTAGCGCGCGTACCCGATTATCGCGTAACAGGGAAAAGTGGTACGGTACGCTTATTAGGGCCGCATGGTTACGATCGGCATCACCACAATAGTATTTTTATTGGAATTGCGCCCGCCAGTGATCCAAGTTTAGTCATTGCGGTAATTTTGCATGATCCAAGTAAAGGTTTATATTACGGCGGTTATGCAGCTGGACCTATTTTCGCAAAAGTAATGGGCTATGCCTTGCATTATTTAAATCAGGTGCCGGATGCGTAATCATGAAAGAAAAAACGTGGCAATACGAGCT
The DNA here is from genome assembly GCA_013289115.1 of Gammaproteobacteria bacterium. Classification (GTDB taxonomy): domain Bacteria; phylum Pseudomonadota; class Gammaproteobacteria; order Diplorickettsiales; family Diplorickettsiaceae; genus JABDAQ01. The sequence goes on along the minus strand of JABDAQ010000001.1, from coordinate 56,182 downwards.
GCAACATGCTGTTTCTGATCCAAATGTACTACTTAAATATCTTCAATTAGATTCACGTTTATTACCAGAAGCACAACGCGCTGCACAATTGTTTCCATTAAAAGTCACACATAGTTTTCTAACTAGAATGCGTAGAGGCGATCCAGCGGATCCGCTATTGCGCCAAGTTCTACCGATTGGTTTGGAAGAAATTCATGTGAAGGAATTTGTCATGGATCCTTTAGCAGAGAAAACGGCAAATCCTATTCCTGGATTATTACATAAATATTATGGCCGCGTTTTAATCATATTCAGTCCTACGTGTGGAATCGCTTGTCGTTATTGTTTTCGTCGCCACTTCCCATATCAAGCTAATCGTATGACACAACATGCGTGGGATGCTATTTTGATGTATATCAAACAAGATAGAACGATCCGTGAAGTTATTTTGAGCGGCGGTGATCCATTAATTATTAATGATTCATTATTTGAAGACAGAATGAATCAACTTGCTAAAATCGAGCATGTAAAAACGGTACGTATTCATTCTAGAATGCCGATTATTGTACCAAGCCGTATTACTTCAAGCTTATTGGATGGCATGACTAAAACGCGATTACGTTTCGTACTGGTCGTTCATTGTAATCATGCACAAGAACTTGATTATGATGTCGCTAAAGCGATTGCTCAGGTATGCGATGTTGGCGTTCTTGTTTTAAATCAAGCTGTTTTACTCAAAGGAATCAATGATTCTGAATCTGCTTTGATTGATTTAAGCCACCGATTATTTGACATAAGAATTTTACCTTACTATTTACATTTTCTTGATAAAGTACAAGGTGCAGCGCATTTTGCAGTAGATTTAGTGCGTGCTCGTTCTTTATTACGTGCGATTCGAGAAAAACTACCTGGCTATTTAGTTCCGCGTTTAGTTTGGGAACACAGCGGTGCACGATCGAAACTGCCTTTATGAAAATAAATTTCAATCACAGACTCGCTTTTAAATCAGCGAGCGTCATCATCAATATCATCGGGTCTAATGGAGATGGATCAAAGCCGAGTATCAGAGAGTAATGACGTAGTCATTACAGCCACATTTATTCCGATAATTTCCCTTATCGGAATAATTATTTTACTTTTATAATTAGTTAAAATGCCACACGATTATTTTCCTGCAAAACTTGCGCAAGGCTCGCAGTTTTGCAATCGTTCACATGAAAAAAAAATACTCCATGAAAATATTAATAAATGCCGTCACACGGTATTAGTTGCACCAAGACGTTATGGAAAATCAAGCTTAGTCTACAAAGTAATTGATGAATCCACACTGCCACTGGCCTCTATTGATTTGTTTTTAGCCCATGATGACAATGCCGTTATAAAAAGGATTTTGACAGGAATCGGACAAGCGGTCTCAAAAATTATGCCGCGCCAACAAAAAATGTTAGCAAAATTACAAAATATTTTTAGCAACTTTAGAGTATCGTTAACCGCTAAAGGTTTTAATATCGACGCTTCTGTCGAAACAGTCGGTTTTGACCCAGTTGATCAAGTATTTAGTGCTTTGCAAGTCTTGTCAGAATTAGCTAAGCAACAACAAAAAAAGACCGTCGTTTTTATTGATGAGTTTCAAGATATTCGAGAAGCGAGTCGCTCTAAATCAATACAAGGTGCTATTCGGCATGTGGCACAAGAAACTTCACAACTTATGTTTATTTTTTCAGGCAGCAATCGGCGCTTACTGCTTGAATTATTTGATGACAAATCAAAACCTTTATACATGTTATGCGATATGTTGCATCTTGAACGTATAAATTCCCAAGACTATTTCCATCATATACAAGCTTTAGCAAAAGAAAAATGGGGGGGAGAATTATCAGCGATGGTTTTTGATAAAATCATCGCGCTCACTGAATTACATCCCTATTACATTAATTTACTTTGTCATGAACTTTGGAAGTCAGACACTATTCCTGATATTAACACTGTGTTTTCAAGCTGGGAAACCTGTTATATTGCGCACGAAGATAGACTTATAGCTGAACTTGAAAAACTTACGTCTAAACAACAAGATATTTTAAAAGCTTTATCCCTTTACTCGGTCGCTGAACCTACAGGCTATGCTTTTGTCAGCGCTGCAAAAACACCCGCATCTACTATTAAGCAAATCATTAAAACATTATTAAACAAAGACATGATCTATAAAGTAAAACAGCGCGATGATGCTTTGCCGGATTGTAAAAAAGATCAGTTGAAAGTACTTGATCCGCTATTGGCTTATGCGTTAAAAAAATATGCCTGATCAGTTTTGATTAAAATACCGATTATTTATATTAGGCATAAGTTGTTTAGAAAAAAATGGCTCTCGCATATTCCAAAAAATAATAGTTGCACCTAAATAATCAGTAGCAAATGAATAAAAATCATGAAATGTATAATGACTCCCTGTCCTAGGATTTTTATAGGTATAATCACCCTCTTGTACCGCCATTCCAATAATTATTTTTCCTTTATATTTTAGAAAAAAGGGATAACTGTTTTTCATTTGCTGTTTTTTATAAGGAATAACGTCAGGACCCCCTAACCCAATTTGATGATGGAACGCATATAAAAACAATCGGCCCATATAATTATGATCATTATTCCATTCGCCCGGCATGAAATTCACGTACTGAATTACGATACTTCGTTGAAATTCTTTTTTTAAAAAACCTATATTTTCTAACTCAGCGTAAAAATAATTATCGTGAGTAAATCCTTGCGGAATATTTTTCAGATCAAAATCTACCGCTGTTTCTGGCAAGTTTATACCGTAAATTTTTCCATCAAATTTTTGTGCTAATTTCTGCACAAGCAAACGAAAGCGCTGATCAACCGCCGGATCCCAGACGCGCGTTGCCCAACCTTCAGTGAGTAATTTTCCTTGTCCTGGTTTGTCATATTGCTTAGCTATTCCACCACGATATATTTTTTCTTCTCGAATATAGTCAGGAACAGGTATTGCATTGGGCTGAAACGTTCTATCTTGCAGCTGAATAAAAAGTTTTTTATGCATTGAATTGAGAAAATATAAATCTTTTTCAATGGCAGAAAAATCATATATTCCCTTCTCAGGTTCCAGGCTTCGCCATTTATAGATTTTTTGTACGCCTGTTATATAAGGATTTTTTAGGATCTTTTTATATATTTTTAAGTCATGATTCTCAACAAATAGAAACAATTTTGGTAATTGTTTCGCAGTAGCCGGACCACTAAAAAATAATAATAAAAATGCGATTAGAAAAAATGTTTTTTTAAAATAAATCATAGAAAAAATTGAGTAATCAGATGAACAATACGTTCTGCTGCCTGCCCATCACCGTAGGGTGAAACAGCACGGCTCATAGATTCATAAGCAGTTACATCCGTTAAAAGTTTTTCAACCTGTTGCACAATGGTATTTGTATCATGACCGACTAATAAAGCTGCACAACAAGCAACGCCTTCCGGTCTCTCTGTTTCATTTCTTAGTACTAACACAGGCTTATTAAGCGCAGGTGCTTCTTCTTGCAATCCTCCTGAATCTGTTAATACTAAATACGCTTTTTGCAGGACAGGCACAAGCGCTTCATAATCGAGCGGCTCGCTTAATTTAATATTGTGAATATTGCTTAACTGCTTTTCTACCACTTTTTTTATATTTGGATTAGGATGCACTGGAAATAGTAATTCTATCTCTGGATTTCTTTCTGCTAATTTTTTCAAGGCCTTGCAAATATGCAGCAAAGGTTTTCCAAAGTTTTCTCTACGATGGCAGGTTACTAAAATTAATTTCTTATCCGATTTTTTTTCATCATCTGAATTTTTTTTAAGATAGGCATATAAGGTATCAATGATTGTATTGCCTGTTACAAAAACATTTTTTTGAATGCCCTCTTTCAATAAATTATTAGCAGATGACTGAGTCGGACAAAAATGCAAGGTTGCAGCCAAAGTAATCGCTCTTCGGTTAAATTCCTCTGGAAATGGATCTGAAATATTTTTGGTTCTTAAGCCCGCTTCAACATGTGCGAAAGGAATTTTTTTATAAAAAGCAGATAATGCGGCCATGAGTACTGTAGTTGTATCTCCTTGAGCGATGAGTAAATCGCAAGGCTGTTTTGAAAAATACGCTTCAAAATACTGTAAAAGCTTTGCGCTTAACGCAGTGAGGCTTTGATTGGACTTCATTAGATCAAAATTAATCGTCACATTGATCGCTAAGCTTTTTAAAAGTTGTGCTAATAATTCTCTATGTTGACCCGTTATGATCGTGCACACTGAAAATAATTTATCCGCTTGCAAGGCTTTAATAATAGGAAACATTTTTAGCGCTTCGGGCCTTGTTCCGATGACACAGGTAATATTAAATTTTTTCATTGATGCGCACGCTCTAGCGTAGTTAAATGAGTGAATAAATCGTTGGCTTGTTGTTCGCGCGTAAAATTTTTTGCAAACGCAACCGCTTTATCTTTTTTATCTGCAAGCAAGGCGTCATTGCTAGATAATTGAATAATTAAATTTTCTAGCGCGGCAACATCACCTGCTGGAATATACCAACCTGCTTGTGATTGATCTAAAAATTTCTTTGCCGCGCCATCGGGTGCATACAAAAGCACCGGTATACCCATAGACATGGCTTCTAATAGCTTAGATGGCAACACTGTTTTATTTGTTTCAACTTCAGCTAAAGGAATGATCGCCAAATCAATAACCGACCAATAATCCGGAATCAGTGTTCCAGAGAAAGGTCCGTCTATTACAATATTATCCAAAGTATTTTCATTTTTTTGTCGTATTAGATCCGCGCGTTTTGCGCCATCACCTAACATAAAAAAAGAAACCCGACAATTATCTTGTTTACGCAGCGATGCCGCAATTAATAGAAGATCATGATGATTATGAGCAATACCGAAAGTGCCAATGTAGCCCACTACAAATTTATTTAATAAATGATAATCGTTGAGAATTTTTTGATTTTTTTCACGAGGATAAAACTGTTTACTTGCGCCTGAAATAGAGACGATGATCTTAGGATCAGCAATTCCTAAAGTATTTAAATAACTTTTGAAATGCTCCGATAAAATAATAATTAAATTACAGCGGTGATACATCCAAATTTCTATTTTTTTTAGCAATTTAAAGAAAAATTTTTTTTTAATGATCCCATGCGCAGCAATAGAATCTGGCCATAGATCGCAGAGAATCAGCGCAAATGGTTTTTTTTTAATAATCGACAGAAAACAAGCGGATAAGGCACAAAAAAACTGGGGTGTGATGCCTATAATAATATCAGTTTGCTTGAATAGACCGAAAAAAAAAGAAGATAATCCAAAGGAAATAAAATCTAAGGTTCTGCGTACCAGCCCCTTATTAGGATATATATACGTTTTTACACGAATAACTTTCACACCGTTCATGATTGATTTTACATACCATGTATTTTTATAGCCATCAAAAATCTTTCCCATGGGAAAATTAGGCTGACTCGTAATAACAGAAATAGGTTGATTGTGTTGAGCCCACAATTGCGAAAGCTCTGAAATGATTCGTGCATTGGCATTCATTTCAGGCGGATAATTATCGCTGAGTATTAAAATTTTCATTAATTGCATTCATGATAAGCTTAGCACGCGCTTCCCAGGTATTTTCTTCTGCTTCCTGCTTCATAATCTTAAAATACTCACTATCTTTGGATATTTTTAGCGCCTGATCTACTAAAGATAGAAACTCATCGTGATCTTTTGCTACCAGCGCTGATTTATATTTTCTACACTCTGGAAGATCCGTCGTAATGATGGGCTTTCCTAACGCCATATATTCAAATAATTTGATCGGTGAGGTTGCTACAGTCGTTTTATTAATAGCAAACGGAATGATGGATATATCAAAGTAATTCGCATAATCAGGCAAATCATTGTATTTTATGGGGCCCTTTACAATAATGTTAGGTAGCTTATCTAGCCTCATTGTTCTAAACGTCTTGTCGTAAATAAGTCCCAAAAGTAACAAAGTGTATTGCGAGTAATGAGTCGCTATTTTTTTAATTAATGCATAATCGAGCCATGACGCTAATGCTCCAAAATAACCAATAACCTTCTTGCTGTCTAAAAAAGATAATTCATTTACTCTATTTTTTCTTTGTGAGAATTTATTTAAATCCACGGCATTGGGAATAAAATACGTATTCGTCAGATCCGATCGATATTTTTTTGCATCTTGTAATAAAGCATCGGCCGTAACTAATAAAATCACGGATGTATTGCCTAATATATACTGATGTTTGCGTATCGATTCATCATCCACATGACCAAATATCTCATTATTTAGATCGTCCAAATAATCGTAAATCACTAAATTTTTATCTTTCATAAAATTTTCGATAAAAGACTCCTCCCATTGCTGCAACGGATTTGAATAAAGGAAAAGTATTTTTTTTCTGCTAAACGGTCTATTCAGCGTATAATGATATAAATTTTTAGGTAGTAAAAAAAGATTGTCTTTGATCATTCTAATATGTGAAACATCGTCTGTTGCGTTATTACTAAAAAAAAGATAGCAAAATTCAGCGGATAGACTCATACTTAGATGTTGTGGTCTTTGATAAAGCGGTATATCAAAATCATGGTAAGGCGGATAAATCATTATTGGATTATTTAATCCAGCTAAAATGGCGTTCAGTTTTTTGATATTGGATCGTTCTATAACAGCTGACTTTATTTCATTTTTTAATAGTCCAATTAATTGAATTATTTTTTTAAAAATAGTTCTTATAGGCCTAACTTTTAAAATGAAACGTATTCTTTTTGCAGACCTTATCGCATTCTTTGCTGATCTTGCAGCTCGCCAATACAGTGCACTGGCACTATTTTTTGCTTGTAACATGTATGAAGACTCAAAGTAAAGATAAAATTTTAAGTCACATTGTATGATGTGTGAGTAAGTATGAGTAAATTATCGCTGAATATTAAAATTTTCATTAATGGTATCTACGATAAGTTTTGCGCGTGTTTCCCAAGTATTTTCCTCTGCTTCTTGTCGCATGATTTTGAAATATTTATCCTCTTTTGACATCGTCAAAGTTTGATTAATGAGAGATATAAATGCTTCATGATCCTTCGCAATCAGTGCTGATTTGTACTGTCTGCATTCTGGCATATCCGTAGTCACGATCGGTGCCCCAATATTCATATACTCAAACAATTTAACAGGTGAACAATGTTGTGTTATTTCATTCACAAGAAAAGGTATGATGGACACGTTAAAATTGTGTGAATAATGTGGCAATTCCTCATATTTTTTTAAACCGAGATAGAATAAATTTTCATGTTGAGTAACTAGAGTCATTAACTGCTGATATTCTGGTTTATTTTCTAGACAAGGCCCAATAATTACCATCTGAATATTTTTAAAACGAATACATAACTTGTCGAGCAATGAATAATCAAACCAATCGGCCAGCGCACCATAGTACCCTATAGTCTTATCAGAATAATTTGGAAAATCTATCGGTTTTTTTAGAACATTATTATTTATACGATTGGCTGCATTTGGAATATATCTTATTGTTTTTTTTGTAAATTTTTCAAGATACTTTTCATAAAGCAGTTGACTACTCGTTAGTAAAATATCTGATTTTTCTAGCATAAGTTCGTGATTTTTTTGATAATTTTTATCGCGATGTATCTGCGGCGTATCAAGCACATCATAAATAATCATGTGTGGCTTAGATTCTTTTATGATCTCGTAATTCAACGCAAAATAGGTATATAAGATCATACCTGAAAAATCTACTTTTGTGTGACTACCCGCAAGTATTAGCTTTTTGTTAATAACAGAAACATGATCATCAGGTTTATCTTCTAAGAAAAAACATTTCACACCCGATAAAGACAATGCTTTAAATAATTGCTGAGGACGTTGTACCATGGTATCAAAAGTTATACCCGGTGTGTGCATATGCAATAAACTATAATTAGTTGCTTGCTGACAGTTAGCAGAATGGCGATTTAGTACACTGGCGATGATCTCAATCCATTTTTTTTTCCAATGAGTAATATCAAAAGTCAGAGATTTTTGATAGGCATTGTTAGCCAAGTATTCACGTAGCGTTTTATCAGTGATTAATTCTTTAATGGCTGAGTATAATTCATCTTTCCTGTCCGGATAGATCATTAAACCATTGAAATGGTCGGTGATAAGATCAGTTAATCCACCAACATAGGTAGCGATCACTGCTTTTTTAGCTGCCATGGCCTCGATCAAACTAAGCGAAGTTCCTTCAGAATGAATGGTTGGAATCAATACGATATCTGATTGTTGATACACTTGAATCTCAGAGAGTCGCTATGCTCATGAAACATTTTGGCCATCGTGGCCCCAAAATAAATTCGCATAACGCGACTAGTAATGGACCCGGATCGTCCTGCGCTCACAGTGCCGGAGACCCCTACGGCAGTCACCCTAACCGGGTGGCCTTCGGGGCCGTCGTCATTGCTCTCACAGTGACTTGACGGCATGACGCGTTTCCTGCTTCGCCCGTCAACGCACGCCTTCCGGGGCTTCTCGACTACGCCTTCGTCTCTCCATGTCTCGTCGATTGCATGAGGAGGAACAACAATGTGTTTTACTCTATTTGGATATTGATCCATCAAAGCCTGTACAGCAGCATCAACCTCAGGTTGATTTACTTTGCCACAAAACAAAAAACATACATTGTCGTATTCATTAAGTATCTTAGGAACAATAGCATGTACGATCCAAAATCCTCTCGCCGCATACAGACTTCTTGGATACAAAATAATTAATTCTTTCTGTTGATTTTTTTTAAACTTATTTTTTAAAAATTTAGCATGATCTACATAATTAGGGACAAAAATAACCTTATTACTGCTGGCAATGTCACAACCTCTAACAAAATTAAGCGTTGCTGTATCTACTGAAACCAACTTATCAAGAAATTTAATTTTTTTAATAATTGAACGAATAGATTCATGCGGAAAAGAATGATCCCAGTAAATACCATGGCTAATGCCAATAATTTTTCGAGCACCTACTTTTTCAACTAAAGTAAAAGGTGAACTAATAATTAATGCCGCCCCATTAGTAAGACAAGCTACATTTCTTTTAAACTGGATAATGTTGCTAAAACTCGGCAATCCAATAATAGTTAGCCCATAATAATTTCTGATCCAAGGCTTTTTTCTAGAATATTGAACACAAAAAAATTCATATCCCTGTTCGACGAGTATTTTATTAAGATCAATTGCGTATCGTTCTGCACCCCCATTATAAAAATCAATACCCGTAAAATCCATAATGGTAGGTTGAACGTAAAAAATTGCATCTTTTTTATCGATGAATTTTACGATATTTTTTATAAAGACAGCGACAGCTTTATCGTCTAAAAATTTAAATAGATAAGCAGACAGCCATTTAAAAACCTTACTATTTACTAAATAATGAGCGAGCATTCGTACCCATGGCGGCATTTTTAAGTAATAGTCATAGGCAAACTGAGTACAACTTCTTAGCATAGGCTTTAAAATAAAAATTATTCTACTTGACGTTTTCAACGATAATAGAGATTATTAAAATAGACTTTAGCTTATTACATAAAAGGAATAGAACAGCATGCTGCGTCCTTATATCATATTATTAGGGTTAAGTGTAATCTTAATGTCAAATGCGTGGTCGTTTGAGCGCTTGTTTTATTTGCGCCGATCGAGTTCAACGATGGAACTACAACAGCAATTAGAGAATATTAAGCGGCATGCACGACAGATCGACATTATAGGTCCACAGAATTATCGTTTAGATGAGGATGGCACATTATCGGGAATGGTTGAGCCTCAACTACTCGCTTTGGCAGGACAAGAAAAAATAAAAGTGATGCCTTTAGTGGTTAATATCAATGTTGATCAAGATAAGTTTCACCGATTTTTACATAATCCAGAAGCACAAAAAAAAGCACGCTTAGCCATGTTAGATGCCTGTCAAAAAAATCATTTCTATGGCTGGCAATTTGATTTTGAAAATATTTTAGTCAGCGATCGCAAACAATTTACTCAATTTTTTGTAGATACAGCCCATTTGTTAAAGCAACATGGATTTAAAATTAGCATCGCTTCAGTTCCTACGCTTACGGATAAGGGCGATAGCAATCTTCCTTACGATCGCTGGAAATTTACTCATTGGTCAGGGGCCTACGATAATGCAGCGTTAGCAAAGGCCGCTGATTTCATCAGTATCATGGCGTACGATCAGCATACTACGCTCACTACTCCCGGCCCTATTGCATCGATTGCTTGGGTTGATCCTTTGCTGAGAAACCTCTTACATGAGGTGCCTAGAAATAAATTGTCCTTAGGAATTCCAAGTTATTCAGGCTACTGGACTGTTGGAACAGCAGGACCAAAAACTATTCCAGAGCAATTTCAATATCGTTCCAGAGAAACACAAATTGGTTATAAAGCAGTTCTTAAATTACTTCGTAAGTTTGAGCCGGAAGTAATATGGTCTAGTGAATGGCAGTCTTATTACACTGTGTTTACACATCATGAAAAGAATGAGTATTTATTTATTGAGGATGCGCATTCATTTCGAAGTAAACTTACTTTAGCACGGCATTATCATTTACGTGGGATTTCAGTATGGCGTTTGGGTTTAGAAGATCCTCGTTCCTGGCGTTATTTAGTGAAAAAGCGAATTTAAAATAAAAAATCGACTTTTATACCTCTTAACTTAACAGCATTTTTTGTCCAGTACGAAGAGAAAACGCAAGTTTTTCATAATGATTTAATTTATTTCAATTATTTAAAGTGTCCCTAATGTTGAATGCGAGAATAAGAATATGAAGCATAAGTCTAAAGCTCATCCTAATAAACCTAAAAAATTGAAAAGTAACAACAATGTGGAAGTTGGGAAATGGACAGATGCAGTCATCTTTAAGACTTTGAGTTCTCGTGTTAAAAAGAGCATCGAACTCATTCCGGAGGATCGTATTCAAGATTTTGTTAAGAGTGATGCTAATCTCGCCAGAGTCTTAAGTTCTCAATACGGTGCAGTAATCAAACTCATTCCGAAGGATCGTATTCAAGATTTTGTTAAGAGTGATGCTAATCTCGCTAAGGTCTTAAGCTCTCACTATGCCGAAGCGATCAAGCTCATTTCGGAGGAGCGCATTCAAGCGTTTACTAAGAGTGATGCTAATCTCGCTAGGGTCTTACTCTCTCAATGTGCCGCAGCGATCAAGCTCATTCCGGACGAGCGTATTCAAGCGTTTATCAAGGACGATGCTAATCTCACTCAGGTCTTAAGCTCTCACTATACCGCAGTAATCAAACTCATTCCGAAGGATCGTATTCAAGATTTTGTTAAGAGTGATGCTAATCTCGCTCAGGTCTTAAGCTCTCAATGTATCGCAGTGATCAAACTCATTTCGGAGGAGCGCATTCAAGCGTTTGTTAAGGACGATGCTAATCTCGCTAGGGTCTTAAGTTCTCGCTGTGCCGCAGTGATCCAATACATTTCGAAGGAGCGCATCCAAAAGTTTGTTCAGAACGATGCTAATCTCGCTCAGGTTTTAAATTCTCGTTGCGCCGCAGTGATCCAATACATTTCGAAGGAGCGCATCCAAAAGTTTGTTCAGAACGATGTCAATTTAGCTCAGGTTTTAAGTTCTCGCTGCGCCAAAGCGATCGAACTTATTCCGAAGGAGTGCATCCAAAAGTTTGTTCAGAACGATGCTAATCTCGCTAAGGTCTTAAGTTCTAACTGTACCAAAGCGATCCAATGCATTTCGAAGGAGCGCATCCAAAAGTTTGTTCAGAACGATGTCAATCTAGCTAAGGTTTTAAGTTCTCGCTGTGCCAAAGCGATCGAATTTATTCCGAAGCAACGCATTCGAGATTATGTTAAGGATGATGCTAATCTTACTCGAGTCCTAAATTCTCAATGCATCGCAGCGATCGAACTTATTCCGGATGAGCGCATCCAAAAGTTTGTTAAGAACGATGCTAATTTCGTTAAGGTTTTATGTTCTCGTGGCTTCAAAGCGATAGAAGCAATTCATCGGAGTCGAATAAAAAAGTATGCCATTAAAAATAAAAGTAACAAAAAAAATATTCAGAAAATTGTAAATAACAAAAATATCTCTAGCGAGATAAGTGATTATATTCATGAAGTGGTTTACGCACATAATTATTTAGATAATCAAAAAAGTAGTTTTTTTCAATTGAGTAATAGTGATACTCCAAACGAGGTTCCTCTTCAAGATATGCCCGTCCTACGATAATTTTTGAATGATAATTTATAAATCAAACCCAGTCGCGCACGATTAAAAATTTTCTCAGTAACTCTGCCTCCGGTGTTCCTGGATCAGCTTTCCAGTTGTAACGCCAAATTACATGAGTTGGCAAAGAACTTAAAATAGATTCTACGCGACCTGCGCTTTGCAAGCCGAACAAGGTGCCTTGATCATATAATAAGTTAAATTCAACATAACGACCGCGTCGATACAGCTGAAAATCTCGCTCGCGTTGTGTAAAGCACATCGTTTTTCGGCGCTGAACAATGGGTATGTATGCAAGCAAAAAGTGGTCACCTATGCTGCGTATAAAATCAAAACAACGCGCTATAGGCCAGTGATTTAGATCATCGAAAAAAATCCCACCAATACCACGTTGCTCTTGACGATGTTTCAAATGAAAATAGCGATCACACCAAGCTTTATAATGTGGATATACCTCATCTCCAAATGCAAGGCAGGCATTTCTTGCAGTACTGTGCCAATGTTGACAATCTTCATCGAATCCATAACACGGTGTTAAATCGAAACCACCACCAAACCAAAATTTATCATTGTCTAAATAAAAAAGACGCAGATTCATATGGGTAATGGGTACGTAGGGATTTTGCGGATGGATAATAATAGAAAGACCTAACGCCTGAAATCGCTTTTGTCGATATTCTGGATAGCGTTCCGCAATAGATGGAGGCAAACTATCCGCAGAAATATGAGAAAAATGTACAGCGCCTGATTCTATAACGGCCCCTTGCGTCATCACGCGAGAAATACCACCACCCTCACCTTGTGTATACACCCAAGGGTCAGAAAAAAATTGACCCACTGTATCTTCTTGTGTCAATGTGGTGCACACGCGATCTTGTAAACTTAATAAATATGTTTTTACTGCGGAAATACTATCTGGGTTGCTCATAATGCTCTGGATTCAATCACTCCATATTATTGCTATCGTTGCTTGGTTCGCAGGACTTTTCTATCTGCCGCGTTTATTTGTATACCACGCAGATAGCATGGATGATACACGTGGTAAAGAGCGTTTTAAAATAATGGAAAGAAGACTTTATTATGGCATTATGTTGCCTGCTGCCTTCGCTACGGTTTTTTTTGGCATTCTATTATTTTGCGCTGCACCCACTTATTATCTACACGCACATTGGTTTCATGTTAAATTACTTCTGCTGATTCTTCTTATTGGATTTCATATCTACTGTGGAGCGCTATGCACTGCGTTTAAACAGGATAAAAATAAACACAGTAGCCTGTTCTACCGTATTTTAAATGAAATCCCAACTTTGTTTTTAGCTTCCATCGTGATTCTTACCGTAGTCAAGCCATTTTAAAGCGCCCTTTCATCGTCGATCTCAATCATTTCAAAATCTTCTTTTATTGCGCCGCACTCCGGACAACACCAAGTCAACGGTACATCTTCCCAACGTGTTCCTGGTAAAATGCCATCTTTGGGCCAGCCTAATGCTTCGTCATAAATATAGTTACATAGTAAACACACATAACGCTTATAGGGTTGCATACGGTTGAATTCTCCTAACGATAAATTTATGTTACGACTTACACAGATTGTCTTAAAATGTCAAGGAACTAAATAGCAAATAAGTACAAGTATGTCTTATTGCAGATGCGTTATTATTTATATTTCTTACCATAGGCTGTCATAAAATGCTTATTACCACACGTATGAACTTCCGTAATTATACAAATCCAGTGGGATTTAATTCAGATTTTCAGACGCACATAAGGGTCAGTAAAAATATCCACGAGCTATTCTTTGAAACTATTTATAATCACGTGCCAATGAATTCTCTAGATAAATTACTGAAATTCCTATCACAGGATCTCGGAGAAAAAATATTCAGTGATTTTCTACAAAGTTTAATTTATTTTATACATCATTATTATCCTCCGAATTATCCTACGATGAGACATGGAGAGAGGTATGACTTTGAAGAATATAAAATAAAGTGCGTTGGTCATATTATCAAATACAAAAATTTTTTCCACACAAGCTCGGAGGACAAAATAGTAGTATTGCGTGTTGATCCAGAACAAGAAGTGACTGTTTTAATGACGCTTGCAAGAACTGGAGATACACAAAATCTTAAATTATGTTTAATCAAATTAGCTACTGCTTTTGGATTTATAAACGAAAATGATTCGGTTAAAAATTTTGAGGAATTATTGCCATTTTTAGGCCAATCTGCTTCTGATAAAGCAAGGAAAGCATTTAAACTCTATTTTGAATATAAGGATGTAACTGGTTTTAACATTTTTAGTACTTCGGGTCGAAACGGACACTCGAGCACGCTCGCTTTATTACTTAAAGTGGCAGAAAAGCTCTACGATGGAAAAACTACGCAATCGTTCCAAAAAATAATCACTGATAAAAACAATCATAGATTGAGTCCTTTAGATCAAACAGTGCTTTCACAAGATATTAAAAGCATTGAATGCATGTCAAAAGCGCTTTTTGATGCGTATGGGAATGATCATGCATCTCTCATCAAACTTTTTATACCGAACGGCCCAGATCAATCAACACTTTTGACAGCCTGCACACACGCAGATATGCCTGAAATTGTTGAGTTATTGCTAAATGGTCTACTTGAAAAATGTTTTAATGGTGAAAAAGATCATCCTGAATTTATAAAATTCATCACGCTTGAAACTAAAAATAAATATGGTTCTACTTTATTTGATTCCGCCTGTAGGTTTTCTAACTATAAGATAGCGAGCTTGCTATTAAGCTTTGTTGAAGCTGCTTATTCGGGTAAAAAAACGGATGGGTTTAAAAATTTTCTAGCGATGCGTAGCAATGATGGCTATTCATATTTACAAACGGTCTGTGCAAAAGATGCCAAAGAAGCTAAAAATGCTGTAGCAGCTATAGCGAAAGCCGCAGCAAAAGATAAAACACTTAATATTTTAATAACGGCAACGCAAGAAGCGTATGAAAATGACTTGCAAGGCTTCATAAATTTCATGAAATTTTATGAAGTAATTGATGGAAAACAGCGTCTATTTTCTCAATCGCTATTTAATAACGTAATACTCTTTAAAAATAAAAAAATACTTTTAAGTATTTGTGATTATTACTTAAAAGAATTATCTAAACGCGAAAATGATGACTATAAAAAATGCAAAAAAGATTTTGAGGCAATGCTTAATTCGAAAGATCGTAAAGGTTGTACTTTACTCAATTCAATTTGTAAGAATGCGTCCTATGAAAATCCAAATAAAATATATCACTCAGACAATTTAGTAGATCAAGGACTTATTATTACATTACTGCAATGCGGTGCTGGTAAAGACATTCAGAATAACTATGGCTATAGCGCTTGGAATAATGCCCCTGAGACGTTTAAAAAAATAATGGATCCAAATTATGTTTCTCCGATTCCTAACACTAATTTTTTTTCTAAATCAATGCATAAAATTACTCGAACGGTAGAAAGAAAAAGTTATGCGTCTATTGCTGCACAAAAACCTGTTTCGAATCTGCAACCTGAACCTGTTCCGCAACAACAGCAGGCTGTTAAAACTTATGCTGCAATTACAAGACCACACTAAATAATTTTAAATATCAGCGTGTCTTAAATTAGATTTATCTGGAGGTTGTATTTAAGTGTTTGAGTCTACAAATTTTCGTTTCAGTCACAATTTTAATCGTAAACTCTATCGGCACATCTCTGATATATATCGATCAATCACGAACGAACAGCTATCACTCCAAGAATCATTTGATAGAGTTGATAAATCACTCAATTCTCTATCACAGATACTCACAGGAGATTCTAAAAAAATACTGAGTGAATTCTTACAAAATTTAATTTATTACACCTATCGTGTTGTAAAACATGATAGAGATTATCAAGTAAATCTTATTTCTCACATTATCAAACATCCCTATTTTTTCTACACATTAAATAATCAGGTAATTTTACACGTCGATCCAGAACAAAAAGCGACTACCTTAATAGTATTAGCAAGAAATGGTGATATAAAAAATCTTAATTTATGTTTAATTTCCTTAGCGACTGCTTTAGGACTTATAAAAAAGAATGAGCAAATAACAAAGATTGAAAATTTGTTAGCCCTTTTAGAAGAGCGGTCTAAAGAGCAATCTTTTGATCGAAGCATAGAAACACTTAAAAAATATCTTGAGTTTGAAGATAAGGATGGATTTACTGCTATCAGTACTGCCTGCTTAAATGGACAACCTAAATCTCTGAATTTATTACTTCAGTTAGCAGAAGCCTTATACAATAGTAAAAGTTCAGAAGGGTTCAAAACGCTTATTACCAAAGAAAATTATTATAAACTCAGGCCTTTAAGTTTGACTATTATTTCAGATAATTGTGCTGTTATGAATCTTATACTGACAGCAATTTTCGATGCGTATCAGAGTGATAGAAAAACATTACTAGAATTTCTTAGTCCTGCTTTTGACAAATCAGCGCTTGTTACAGCATGCACACATGCGAATAATTTAAAAATTATTGAGCAATTGATCATCCATATTCTTAGCAAGTGTTTTAATAATGAAAAAAATAGTTGCGAGTTCACCGCCTTCATCACAACTAAAAATAAATTTGATTCTACCTTGCTTCATATCGCTTGCACATTTGTAAAGCCTGAAACGGTAAATCTTTTATTGAATCTTATTGCCGACTTTTATAAAGGCCAACAAACAGATGGCTTTAAACAATTTATCTCAGCACGCTGTAAAAATGGCTATTCAGCGCTACAAATTGCTTGTGTAAGAAAAATCATGGAAGGAATAACGATTAAACAAGATAGGAAGGAATTAACTGTACATGATATTGCAATAGAAAAAAATAAAATCATTACAATCTTAACGAAAATCAGCATGATGGTTTATAAAAACGACTTACTAGGGTTTATAGAGTTTATAAAACTTATACAATATGACGATGAAGGTAATATGAAATATAATAATTCAAAATGGCAATCAATGCTTAATACAAAAAATGTTTTAAATCGTCCAGAGATATTAGAAAGCATTCTTACTTTTATACAAGAAGAATTAGCGCAATGCGAAGATACGGATTATAAAAAGAAATGTGCACGTGAGATCCGAGAGGTTCTCAATTACAAAAGTACAGACGATTTTACCTTGTTAAATACACTTTGTAAGAATGCGTTAGGTGACAGGCAATATCAACAATCCTATCGATCCATTGTGATACGAATTATCCAGCTTGGAGGCGATCCAACTATTAAAAATTTAGATCACTATAGCGCCTGGAATAATGCACCGACTGCATGGCACTCAATAATACGCAGAGGCTACCCCTCTCCTGAGCCTATGTTTCATTTTTTTCGCGAATCTAATGACAAAATGATGGAATCAGACTTTATTTATGGCTATAAACTTTCGCGATCGTGACATAATTTTTAATGAAGCAGTAAATTATGCCATGAGCGCCGTGTATAACGCGTTTACTAATTTGGAAGAGCTACCTTACTTAAAGAATTTGCTCAATTGTGTATCAAATGCTCTACAAACAGATTGGATGGCTAAACGGCCAGGCCCAGAAGAAGTATTCACCGACTTTTTACAAAGCTTAATCTATTTCATATACCATATCACAGAGCATATAAATGACGAACCGTACCAAGAAAAACTCGTTGCTTATATTATACGGCATAAAAAATTTATTCGTAAATTGAATGATCAAGTAATTTTACGCGTTGATCCGCAGGAAGAAGTGACTGTTCTCATCACTTTAGCAAGAAGTGGAAACCATAAAGATTTTGAATCATTCTTAATTTCATTAGTAACTGCCTTTGGATTGATAGAAAAAAATCATGGAATAAAAACGCTTAAAGATTTATTGCCATTTTTACAATTGAAATCATCCAATTTGGATATTAAAGAATTATATTGCTATTTGAATCACGCGGATAAAGATGGCTTTACTGCGCTTAGTAGCGCCTGTCGCAATGGTCAATCTGAGATTTTAAAATCATTACTTTCAGTAGTAGAAATCCTCTACGGTGGTAAAACAACAGAAAATTTTAAAAAATTTATTACTTGGGAACCTAAACCTGGATTTGGTCCTTTAAATCGGGCCATTCTTTCAGGAGATTTGAGTACCTTTCAGGTTATAACAGAAGCAGTTTTTGATGCACATAAAGAGGATCAATCCACGCTGATAAAATATCTTAGCCATGCTACTGATAAGTCATCATTTTGGATGGCATGCACACAGGAGAACACCGCATTTCTTGAACAACTAATAGTGAACGTAGTTAAAAAATGTTTTAATGATAATAAACGTGATCCTAAGTTTATACAATTTATTACAACTAAAAGCAAACAGAACTCTAGCTTACTTCATACTGCCTGTAGATTTTCAAAACCTAAAATAGTAAAAATACTTTTAAATCTCGTCAAAGAACTTTACAACGGTGAACAAACCAGTTCCTTTGAAAATTTCTTAGCAGCGCGTTGTGACAGAGGATATTCAGTTTTGCAGCAAACCTGCCTCGACCTAAATTATAGAGATCATCAGACTGATCAAATAAAAAAATCAAAACGTGAAATAATAGAAATCTTGATGAAAACAGCGCAAAGTGTTTATAACAATAATCCGATGGGGTTTTTAAATTTCATAAAATTTAAAAATGAAAAATATTATTCGCCTTCAGAATCTATATTGATGACAGCACGATTTTTTGAATCTAGAGATACAGTAATATCAACATTTAATTTTTTAAAAAATGAATTTGATACATGTGCGGATAAATACAAAAAAATGGAATGCAAGCAGTTATTAGAAGCATTTCTTAATCATATGAACGGAAACAGATTTACTTTAGTAAATACAATTTGTAAAAATGCAAAGTATGTTCAAACAATATATAAAAAAAATCAACCGGAAGATTTAAAACTTGTCATATTGCTAATAAAAGAATTTAACGCTGATCTGCGTATTGGTAAAAACAAAAATGGAAACGCTCTTAGGAACGTGCCCGAAGAATGGAAAGCAGAAATTGTAAAGCTAAACTGTGTTAAACCTAACCGTACTCAACTGTACTCTCACGCATCGCAACCAAATAATTTTTTTGCTAGAAAAAACATGTCTACTTCTAGAGAAAACGCGCCTACTTCTACCACCCAAGCTTGGAATTGGAGAGGGAACTTTTAAGTAATGATTAGATTGATACTTCAGAATCGTTTAGGTGAATCGAACAAAATAAGGCATACTATAAAGCTTTAAATTAAAACATTGCAATTATGCTATCTACTGTCTTGAAAATGCCGATTGGCCAAAGTGATTTTGGCCTCTTAATCCGAAAGAACTATCACTTTGTGGATAAAAGTCTTTTTATCCAAGCCCTACTTGAGGATTCTGCCGACGTTATTCTCATCACGCGCCCGCGTCGTTTTGGCAAGACCTTAAATCTGTCGATGCTGCGGTATTATTTTGCCAAAGAGATAGACAATCAGGAGACAGCCCGTTTATTCGAAGGATTAAAAATTCAAAAGGCGCCAGAGACGATACGCCAGCATCAAGGAAAGTACCCGGTGATTTTTTTAACGCTGAAAGATCTTAAGTTTTCCACCTTCGAAGAAACCTATCAAAATTTTTGTCAACTCATCGCGTTTCTTTATGAAGAACATCGTTATTTGCTTGCGGGTGAGATCCTATCAACGAATGAAAAGACCCGCTATCACGCTATATTAGAGGAAAAAGCCTCCTCTGCCGGGATCAATTATTCGTTAAAAGGATTAAGTCAGTACCTACACCGTTATCACAAAGTAGCGCCGATTATTTTGATTGACGAATACGACACACCGATTCAATCGGGGTATTTATACGGGTATTATGAGCCGATCATTAAATTTTTCCGAACCTTTTTAGGTTCAGCGTTAAAAGACAATCCGCATTGTTTCAAAGCGGTGTTAACAGGGATCTTACGGGTATCGAAAGAAAGTTTATTTTCGGGATTAAATAATATAGAAGTCTATTCGATGCTACGTGCTCAATACGGTCAATACTTTGGATTTACCGAAGAAGAAGTCCAGGATTTATTAGAGCAAGCCGGTTTACGTGATCAAGCAGCCAACATACGTGATTGGTATAACGGCTATCAAATTGGAAACCATACCGTCTACAACCCATGGTCTTTATTAAACTGTGTGAAAGAGAAAGGATTATTAAAATGTTATTGGCTCAACACCAGCGACAATGCATTAGTCAAGGAATGCCTGTATCGTTCCGGTTTAATTCACAAAGAAAGTTTTGAACGACTCTTAGAAGGGAAAACGGTTGATTGTCTAATTAATGAGAATATAGTTTTTTCTGTACTGCAGAATTTAATCCAGCATGATTCAGTCATTTTAAGTTTTTTATTGATGGCGGGTTATTTCAAGGTAGTGTCAGTCGAGTATACAGAGCAAATTGAGCCGGAATGTCAGTTAGCGATTCCTAATCGAGAGATTAAGATCTTGTATGCAGAACTGATTAAAGATTGGTTAGTGGAAGGGCAGAATCGGATTCAGGTCAATGAGTTTTTAAATCAATTATTACAAGGGGATATAGAAGCCTTTGAAGAATCCTTTCAATTTTTATTAGAGAACACGATCAGCGTGCATGATTTAAGTAAAGAACCTGAGGCGTTTTATCATGGCTTTATGATTGGCTTAACCGCGCATACTCAATTTCATCCAAATTATTGTTTGAGATCGAATCGAGAAAGCGGACAAGGACGGTATGATTATTTAATTTTATCGAAGGATTCAAGCAAACCTACCCTGTTAATGGAGTTCAAACGCGTACGACCGAATAAAACGCACTCATCCTCCGAAGTCAATGATCTGTTAGAAAAAACAGCGCATGAGGCATTAGCGCAGATTGAAAATAAAATTTATTACCAAGAAGCAAAACAATACGGGAATCAATCTATTTTAATGATCGCCATAGCTTTCTGTGGTAAACAATTTAAACTCGTTTATTCCTGACTTCTGTAAACGCACTACGTAGTTGGTGATATAGGAAGAAGAGTAAGCCCTGGTTGAATGTCAAAAACTTGGTAGATGATAGAAGCATCTTGTCCTAGAGAAGAAAGCATACGATAAATTAAAACAAAATTATAAATCTATGCTCGCTTTAGCTTGTAGCTATTTGTGATTATCCTTATGAATTGTCAACACACCCTAAGATTTCCAAAATCTAAAGCGTCATTCCAAACTGATTTAATGTCAATATGAGGCAATACAGCAGGACATGAGGAATAATGAGCTCTTAAACTAGCGGCGAAAAGATCGGCTAGGCGTAGGGGCTTCTCTATTTTCCGAACTGGGCGTAGCCGTAAATACACTTGATTGCAATCTTTCCATCATTGATTCTAACTCAATGTTATTGAGATTAATATTTAAGTTTTCATAGGAAAGATCTTCTCTTAAATGTCCTTCTTGGCTAGATTTAGGTATGTAATTACCAAAATCAGGCAAATATCTAGGCACATAATGTTTTTCAAACCAATTTTTATAATTGTTCCAACATTGCTGGAACCTACTCTGAAACTGTGGATCAATTTTTTGCATCAGATTAAAATAACAACTAAAATTTGGTGGTTCAGCTAGCTTTTTTGTATTAACTAACGTCAGGAGCCGATACTTTGATAATATTATCGAACGCTTTTTTCATCAATCGCTTGGTTATCTAACACCTGATGATCTTTATTTCAGTGGGCCTAATAACACATTATTTCGGAGCCCTGTTCCTCTTAAAAATAATTTAATCAGTGGTCTATACA
The DNA here is from genome assembly GCA_013289115.1 of Gammaproteobacteria bacterium. GTDB lineage: Bacteria > Pseudomonadota > Gammaproteobacteria > Diplorickettsiales > Diplorickettsiaceae > JABDAQ01. The sequence goes on along the minus strand of JABDAQ010000001.1, from coordinate 34,077 downwards.
TTGTGGTCACTTAAGATAGTCTAAAGTTAGTTGATTAATTTCTTTTTCTGAACTAATGGTTCCCCTTATCGTAGACATAAGAATGGGAGCAAATGGGTCGTATGCTGGGATTTCAGAAAACTAATTTTACTGCGCCTTAATGTTTCTTAATAAAAGTTTTTACTATTATCTAATATCCGAAAACAAATCATTGAGGCGTCATCATGGGGCAGAAAGAATTATTAGATAAAATCGTGGACACTTTATATTCATATTATGAAATTACCTTGCACGATCGATCTTTGGCAAGAAATCTGGAAGTAAAAGACTCCGAGGATCTAGAGATCACTCGGGCACTCATCACACCCTTTCGCAATGAATTAAACCAGCTTCTGGACGAACCCGAACTTACTGAAATCTTGAAAAATATGCCGGAGGCCCTAACTGAAAATAAATTAGAAACTCAAAAAGACTCTATAAAGCCGCTTCTACTCACACTCGACTCCTTATTAAAGGATTCCTTATTAAAAGAACATTTCAACACTCAATTAAAAGATATTTATGCAGGCAAACATACAGGGGAAGGTAAAATATACAGTATTGGTACTGAGGCAGGTAATCGTCCTGATACCCTTGCTAAAATTCTATTTGGTCTTGCCAAACAAACGAATGCCTGCCAAACATTACAAGATCTACTGACTCAGTTCATAAAAGATCGGAGTGAAAAAATGAACCGTTCTGGATTTCTTCAACCTACTGATCTACCTGATCAAGCATCAAAATTGCAAAAACGATCACGAGCAGTAAGAAAGACTTAATAATTTACTAACAATTCAATTGGGAAAGGATACCCTATGCCATTATTTTCACAAGAACTCATCATTGTTGCGGCGCGTGCCTTTGGGCATGATGCTGATTTTAGAGGGGTATGCGGAGGAATCTCCGCTATGTATGGAAATGCTTTGGTAGCTGATAAGGAACAGGAATTTTTTGATCGTTGTAATAAAATAGCCAGCCCTGCTTTTCAGAAGCAAATAAAACAAATCGAACAACTCACTTCTG
>JABDAQ010000001.1:0-32936 GCA_013289115.1 Gammaproteobacteria bacterium | reverse complement strand
AGCTGATAAGGAACAGGAATTTTTTGATCGTTGTAATAAAATAGCCAGCCCTGCTTTTCAGAAGCAAATAAAACAAATCGAACAACTCACTTCTGACTATCTAAAAAACAATCCGAATGCCACTAAAACAGAAGAACAGGCGTTCCGAGACAGCACTGCTAAAACCCTACTAGGAAAAACAGTATGGATAGAAATGCAGGCATTCTTTAACGGTATTATGCTGTACCAAACTCCAAAAGAGTATCGAGAAGTATTCAAAGAATCCCTTCCGCAGGCTGATATTTTAAAAATAGCGAATCTTACTGAGTCTATTGCTTTAGAAAAAAAAGGTGGGTTGGCCGAAATAGGTACTTATTTTGGAATTCACACGGACAAAGAACTCACGTCTCTTTTCGATGATCTAAGGAACATTTTACGAGATCATTCAGCTAAAGCATTTGAAATCGCTCATTTACTCGAGAACCCTGCACATAGGATAGCTTTTAAATACGCAGAAAAAAAAGGTTGGTGTGTCGTTGACCCGAATAGCTTAACGCATGAATTTATTCATAGAAAAAATTTCATTACTCACTTAAAAAAAGTTTTTCCTTCAAATGATATTCCTGATCTTGATATTATCCGATCTTACCTTGCTATTGAATTAAAAGCGCTGACTACAAGACAAAATCCTCAACTAGAAAAATTGCGGGATGAATTTCGAAAACTATCAGTAAAACATCTCGTCATCGATAAAACAACCGCTTATAGAACTGATACAGAATCGTTGGTTCATTTAGCCACAATCCACAATCGACCCGATATTCTTCATCGTCTAGCTCAATGTGGTGTGGATCTAAATAAGCCGAATGATATAAAAACAAGACCTATTGCCCATGCCATTGAGTTTAACCATCCAGATTGTGTGAGACTATTGATGAAATATAATGTACAACATACCAAGATTCTTGAGGATGATCCAAGATACACTACCTTTTTTTTATCTGTGAAATATGGCCGAGAAGAGATTGTAGAAATTTTATTAAAAAATCAGCAAGCCTTAGAAACAGCCAATTTTTATAAGCTGTTAAAAGAGTCCATAAAAGGCTATAGCCATAAGATTTTTCAGAATTTAACGGAACATTTATTAAATGATCCAGAGCAAGTAAAACGAGCTGACTTTCAGGATTTATCCACCGCTCTGATTGAACACGAAGGGAAAGAAAAAATGCTTCAGATCTTTCTGGATCAATCAGAAATATTGCCTCGTATTGATATAGGGGCAGTTTGGGATGACGCTTTAGATTTTGGAAATCCTAAAGTAATCACAGCGTTATTAAATCAAACAAACGTGATGGCACAGGTTGATTTTCAAAATTTATTAAAAAAAGCGATAGACTACGCAGTTAATTATGATAATCGCCTAGGAGGGCTGCAATCTTTTATTGATCATGCTGTGACAAACAGCCAAAAGATAGGAAAAATTGATTTTACACCATTACGCACTGAAGCCGAAAACGATCCTGATGTAAAGCAAATACTTGATCAGTTTGAAAAAGATTACGCTCTAAAAGCTAAAGCGAATTTGCTTATCAGAAAAACGCCTGATAGTTATAAAACAAGCTCAGTATCGAATCCAAAATGGGAAGGTATGATGAAAAGTATGATTGAGAAGAAAGCTCAAACACCGACTTTCTCTACAACCAACGACACACAAGCAGCCAATGATGAGTCTAACCAGTTAGAGCAAGATGATCATGAAGCTCGCAGCAGTAGAAGGTTCTTACGTTGAATCCAATTTAATTGAAAAGGAAGGATAGAGATACCCTATGCCATTATTTTCACAAGATCTTATCGCTGCTGCGATGCGTGCTTTTGGGCATGATGCTGATTTTAGAGGGATATGCGCAGGTCTATCCGCTATGTATGGAAATGCTTTGGCAGCTGATAAGGAACAGGAATTTTTTGATCGTTGTAATAAAATAGCCAGCCCTGCTTTTCAGAAGCAAATAAAACAAATCGAACAACTCACTTCTGACTATCTAAAAAACAATCCGAATGCCACTAAAACAGAAGAACAGACGTTCCGAGATAGCAACGCTAAAACCCTGCTAGGGGAAGCAGTATGGATAGAAATGCAGGCATTCTTTAATGGTATTATGCTGCACCAAAATCCAATAGAACAGCAAGAAATATTCAAAGGGTTCACTACGCAGGATGATATTTTAAAAATAGCGAATCTTACCGAGTCCATTGCTTTAGAAAAAAAAGGTGGGTTAGCCGAAATAGGTACTTATTTTGGAACTCACACGGATAAAGAGCTCGCATCTTTTTTTGATGACCTAAGGAAGGTTTTACAAGATTATTCAGCCAAAGGATTCGAAATCGCTCATTTGCTCGATGCTTCTGAACACAAGATAGCCTTTAAGTACGCAGAAAAAAAAGGTTGGTGTGTCGTTGACCCGAATAGCTTAACGCATGAATTTATCCATAGGAAAAATTTCATTACTCACTTAAAAACAGTTTTTCCTTCAAATGATATTCCGGAACTTGATATCGGACTAATATCACTGACTACAAAACAAAATCCTCAACTAGAAAAACTGAGAGACGAATTTCAAAAACTATCAGCAAAACACCAATTTTCAAAAGAACTCATCATTGTTGCAATGCGCGCCTTTGGGCATGATGCTGATTTTGGGGGTGTGTCCGGAGGCATCTCCGCTATGTATGGAAACGCTCTGGCAGCCGATCAGGAACAGGAATTTTTTGATCGGTGCAATAAAATAGCCAACCCTGCTTTTCAGAAGCAAATAAAACAAATCGAACAACTCACTTCTAATTATCTAAAAAACAATCCGAATGCCATTAAAACAGAAGAACAGGCGTTCCGAGACAGTACCGCTAAGACCCTGTTAGGAGAAGCGGTATGGATAGAAATGCAGGCATTTTTTAATGGTATTATGCTGTACCAAAATCCAAAAAAGCATCAAGGAATACTCAGAGGGTTTCCTGCGCAGGATGATATTTTAAAAATAGCGAATCTTACTGAGTCCGTTGCTTTAGAAAAAAAAGGTGGGTTAGCCGAAATAGGTACTTACTTTGGAATTCACACGGACAAAGAACTCACGTCTCTTTTCGATGATCTAAGGAAGATTTCACGAGATCATTCAACTAAAGGATTCGAAATCGTTCATTTGCTCGAGAATTTTGAAAACAAGGTAGCCTTTAAGTACGTAGAAAAAAAAGGTTGGTGTGTCGTTAACCCGAATGACTTAACGCATAAATTTATCCATAGGAAAGATTTCATTACCCACTTAAAAAAAGTTTTTCCTTCAAATGATATGCCGGAACTTGATATCATCCGATCCCACCTTGCTATCGGACTAAAATCACTGACTACAAAACAAAATCCTCAACTAGAAAAACTGAGGGATGAATTTCAAAAACTATCAGCAAAACATCTCATCATCAATAAAACGACCGTTCGTAGAACTGATACAGAATCGTTGGTTCATTTAACCACAATCTACAATCGACCCGATATTCTTCAGCGCCTGGCTCAATATGATTACTGAGGATGAGGATGATCAAAACTGCACGACCCTTTCTTTATCTGTGAAACAGGGCCGAGAAGAGATTATAGAAATTTTATTAAAAAATCCGCAAGCCTTGAAAACAGCTAATTTTTATGCGCTGTTAAAAGAATCCATAAAAGGCGATAACCTTAAGATTTTTCAGAGTTTAACAGAACATTTATTAAACGATCCGAAGCAAGTAAAACAAGCTGACTTTCAGGATTTATCCAAGGCTCTGATTGAATACGAAGGGAAAGAAAAAATGCTTCAGATCTTCCTGGATCAATCAGACATCATAAAAAAAATTAATCCGAAGGATCTACTATCTTCAGCAGTAGAACGAGGTAATGGAGCCGCAGTTGCAGTGTTGCTCTCTCATCCCGTTGTATTGCCTCATATACAAGCTCAAGCTGAAAACGATCCTGGTGTAAAGAAAATACTTGATCAGTTTAAAAAAGATTACGCTCAAAAAGCTAAAGAAAATTTTCTTGTTAGAGAAACGATCGGTGACTATAGCACAAGCTTAGAATCGAATCAAAAATGGAAAAGTATGATTGATGAGAAAGCTCAAACACAGACTGTGTTTATAGACAGCAATGTACAAGCAGCCAATGACGAGCCTAACAAGCCAGAGCAAGATGATCATGAAGCTCGCAGCAATAGAAGGTTTTTACGTTGAATCCAATTTAATTGAAAAGGAAGGATAGAGATACCCTATGCCATTGTTTTCACAAGAACTCATCATTGCTGCGATGCGAGGCTTCGGACATGACGCTAAATTTGAGGGTGTATGTGCAGGTCTCTCCACTATGTATGGAAACGCTTTAGTAGCCGATAAAGAACAAGAATTTTTAGATCGCTGCAATAAAATAGCCAGCCCTGCTTTTCAAAACCAAATAAAACAAATTAATCAGCTGACCTTAGGCTATCTACGTAACAATCTTGATGCGACCAGAGAAGAAGAACAGGCGTTCCGAGACAACACTGCTAGAACCCTGCTAGGACAAGAAGTATGGATAGAAATGCAGGCATTTTTTAATGGTATTATGCTGTACCAATATCCAAGAGAGCAGCAAGAAATACTCAAAGGGTTCCCTACGCAGGGTGATATTTTAAAAATAGCGAATCTTACTGAGTCCATTGCTTTAGAAAAAAAAGGTGGATTAGCCGAAATAAGTACTTATTTCGGAATTCACACAGACGAAGAATTAGCCTCTCTTTTTAATGACCTAAAGGAGATTTTACAAGATTATTCGGTTAAAGGATTCGAAATCGCTCATTTACTCGAGTCCCCTGGACACAGAATAGCCTTTAAACACACAGAAAAAAAAGGTTGGTGTGTTGTTGATCCAAATAGCTTAACGCATGAATTTATTCGTAATGAAGACATAGTTAAACATTTTAAACGAGTTTTTAGAAACACGCCGCATCTTGCTATCGGACTAATATCACTGACTACAAAACAAAATCCTCAACTAGGAAAACTGCGTGAAAAATTTCAAGGACTATTAGCAAAACATCTCGTCATCGATAAAACAACCGCTCATAGAACCGATAGTATAGAGTGGTCGTTGCTTCATTTAGCCGCAGCGAACAATCGACCTGATATTCTCCAGCACCTGATTCAATGTGGTGCCGATTTAAAGCTGAACAATGCGGAAATAGCGCCCATTGTCTGTGCGATTGAAGGTAACCATCCAGATTGTGTCAGACTACTAATGGAACACAATGTACGACATACCAAGATTATGGAGGATGATCCGAATTGCACTACTCTTTCTTTATCTGTGAAACAGGGCCGAGAAGAGATTGTAGAAATTTTATTAAAAAATCCGCAAGCTTTAGAAACAGCCAATTTTTATGAACTGTTAAGGAAGTCTATAAAAGGAGAGAGTTCTAAGACTTTTAAGAGTTTAACGGAACATTTATTAAACGATCCGGAGCAAGTAAAACAAGCTGACTTTCAGGATTTATCCAACGCTCTGATTGAGCATGAAGGGAAAGAAAAAATGCTTCAGATCTTCTTAGATCAATCAGAAATTATAAAAGAAATTAATTCAAACGATCTTCTATCCTCAGCTGTAGAACGAGGTAATGGAGGTGCAGTTGCAGTGTTGCTTTCTCATCCTGCTGTATTGCCTCATATTGACATTAAGTCAGTTTGGGATGACGCTTTAGATTTTGGAAATCCTAAGGTAATCATAGCGTTATTAAATCAAACAAACGTGATGGCACAGGTTGATTTCCAGGATTTATTTAAAAAAGCAATAGACTACGCGGTCAATTATGACTCCCGCCTAGATGGGCTGCAATCTTTTATTGAACATGCTGTAAAGAACAACCAGAATATAGGAAAAATTGATTTTGCACTATTACAAGCTCAAGCTGAGAATGATCCTAATATAAAGCGAATACTTGATCAGTTTGAAAAAGATTACGCTCAGAAAGCTAAAGAGAATTTACTTATTAGAGAAACGACCGGTGATTATCATCATATAAAATCAGAGTCGAATTCAAAATGGGGAGGTATGATTGAGAAGGAAGTTCAAGCACAGACTGTGTCTACAGCCAACGGTACACAAGCAGCCAATGACGAGCCTAACAAGTCAGAGCAAGATCATGGAGCTCGCAGTAGAAGATTCTCACGTTGATCCGTAAAACACTAGAGAGTGTCATCCGCTTAACGGACAATTTACCTTTGCGTTGATAAATCCCGTTCACACACCATTTGCGCGCGAATAACAACTCAACTACGAAATCGGCAAACGTTCTTCGTTCTCATTGATCAGCAACTTAAGCATGGAGTCAACCTCGGTCAAAACTACCCTGCCCCCGCGCATCAAGCGTCCGAATAATAATTCATCCGCAAGCGGTTTTTTAATTTCTTCTTGAATCAAACGCCCTAAAGGTCGCGCACCCATCACTTTATCGTAGCCGTTTTGCACTAACCAAGTACGTGCGTTTGCATTGACCGTCAGACGTACACGTTTTGCTTCGAGCTGTGCTTCAAGTTCCAGTAAATATTTGTCAACCACTTGCGCCACAATCTCGGGATTTAGATAATCGAAAAAAACAACGGCATCTAAACGATTGCGAAATTCAGGTGAAAATGTTGTTTTAATCGCTTCTTGATTTTTTTCAGCATGTGTTTCAGCCGCAAATCCGATCACAGTACGACTGAGCTCATCTGCACCCGCATTGGTTGTCATGACCAAAATAATATGACGAAAATCAACCTTGCGACCATTCGCATCTGTGAGATGACCATGATCCATGACTTGCAATAATAAATTAAAAATATCTGGATGCGCTTTTTCAATTTCATCTAATAATAAAACGGCGTGAGGATGTTTGGTGATCGCTTCAGTGAGCAAACCACCCTGATCATAGCCTACATAACCGGGAGGCGCGCCAATTAAACGCGATACGGTATGACGTTCACTGTATTCAGACATGTCAAAGCGCAGTAAATCAATTTCAAGCAAATCAGCTAATTGACGCGCCACCTCTGTTTTACCAACGCCTGTGGGTCCTGCCAATAAAAATGAACCGATCGTTTTATGTGTTTCACGCAACCCAGAGCGTGTTAATTTCATCGCAGTACATAAATTTTCTATTGCTTTATTTTGACCAAATACTCTGAGTTTTAGATTGCGTTCTAGATAACGCAAACGATTTTTATCGGATAAAGAAACAGTACGCGGTGGAATACGCGCCATCTTTGCAACAATTTGTTCGATTTCATGAATGCCAATCACATATTTTCGTTTATGTTCAGGACGTAAGGCTTGATAAGCCCCTGCTTCATCTACGATGTCAATTGCTTTGTCAGGCAGATACCGATCCGATAAATAACGTGCTGCTAATTCAGCACTGGCGCGTAACGCGTTGACACGATATTTAACGCGGTGATGTGCTTCCAAACTGTCTTGAAGTCCACGTAAAATTTCAATGGTTTCCTCTGTAGAAGGTTCCGGCACTTCAATTTTTTGAAAGCGTCTCGCTAAAGCACGATCTTTTTCAAAGATACAACGATATTCTTGATAGGTTGTTGCGCCAATGCACTTGATTTCACCGTTTGTTAATAACGGTTTAATCAAATTAGAAGCATCCATCACACCGCCTGAGGCGGCACCCGCGCCAATCACAGTATGAATTTCGTCAATAAATAAAACAGAATTGGGTACTTGTTTGAGTTGTGCTAATAATATTTTAAATCGTTTTTCAAAATCACCGCGGTATTTTGTACCTGCTAACAAACTGCCCAGGTCTAAAGAATAAATTGTGCATTTCTCCAGCATACTTGGGACACGTTGCTCAAGCATCGCTTTTGCTAAACCTTCAATAATCGCAGTTTTTCCGACGCCCGCCTCACCCACTAATAAGGGATTATTTTTACGTCTGCGGCATAAAACTTGAATAAGACGCGCCAATTCTTCCTCGCGTCCGATCAAAGGATCGATCTTACCTTGACGCGCACGTAGATTTAAATCAATTGTATACAGTTCTAAGGGGGTTGTTCCCGCCGGTTCCGTTGTTGTTTCTTCTTCAGGATTGGCAAAAGGACTGGATGGCTGTGTGCTGGGCTGTATCGTTTGTATTTTTGCGCTCGATTGAGCAATATAATTAGTAACATCAGCACGTGTTACATTTTCTCGACGTAAAAAATAAAGCGCTTGGCTGTCTTGTTCTCCAAAAATAGCAGCTAAAACATGCATGCCGTACACCTGCATCTTGCCGCTGGATTGTACTTGGAAAATAGCGCGTTGCAAAACTCGTTGAAACCCAAGTGTAGGCTGAGTATCAAAATTTGGATCGTTTGAAGGTAATAACGGTGTGGTTGCAACGATAAAATTGCGTAGCTCATCCTGTAGACGTTCAAAATTACTAGCACAGGCGCGTAGTGCAGCAGCTGCTGAAGGCTCTTCCATCAAGCCTAGCAGCAAATGCTCCACAGTAATGTATTCATGACGCTGCTCTCTTGCTTGCTTGAACACTAAATTTAAATGTGTCTCCAGTTCTTTGCTGAACATAGACGTCCTCTATTCCATCGAGTGCTGAATGATTGATTTCGTTCTCAGATTTTGTCAGAAGTCTATTCAGGTTAGACGACTTTTTTAGGATTTTCGAGTTTGCCTAGGCCGAGTTCTACTCGTAGAATGCGGCTCTTTAAAATAAGCCATATATGATCATGAAGATTGTAGCGTTGAGTCATTGCTTGTTACTGTCTGCTTTGTTAACAGTTTCTATGCAAATCAGCTTGCCATTATTCGGTTTTTGGAAGCAACGTTGGGCTTTGCTACGGATTGCACGTTATGCCTCATTTGCTTGCTGCCTATTTCTGCTCACTGCATTTTTTTGCTTAATCACCGCTTTTCTTAACGACAATTTTACGCTGGCTTATGTTGCACAAAATTCTCATTCACAATTGTCTTGGATCTATAAGATCTGCGCCGTTTGGTCTGGACATGAAGGATCGATGCTATTGTGGGTTTGCTTATTGAGTGTGTGGTCAGCTGCCGCTTGTACTGATAAACAGCAAACGCCTAAAACATACGCTTGTTTATTAGTAACGCTCGGATTTATTACGCTAAGTTTCTTACTATTTTTAATCAGCGTTTCGAATCCATTTACACCGTTGAATGCGATCACGTCCGATGGACGCGATCTGAATCCTCTTTTACAAGATCCGGGTCTCAGTATACATCCGCCCTTACTTTATTTGGGATACGTTGGCTTTTCTGTCGTATTTGCGTATGGCATTGTTGGTTTAATGCAAAACCGGCTTGATTATGATTATTTAAAACGTTTACGCTTCTGGACCTTATCTGCGTGGTCCTGCTTGACTTTTGGTATCGTAGCTGGAAGTTGGTGGGCTTATCATGTATTAGGTTGGGGGGGTTGGTGGTTTTGGGATCCGGTAGAAAACGCTGCCCTACTGCCTTGGCTCACAGGCACTGCTTTACTTCATACTCTTTCATTAGCAGAACGCCATAAACGATTCCTAACTTGGGTTTTCTTACTTGCCCTACTCAGTTTTTCTTTCAGTTTGTTAGGAACTTTTTTAGTACGCTCAGGTATTTTAATTTCGGTCCATGCTTTTGCCGTTGATCCAGAACGCGGCGTATTTTTGCTTGGACTCTGCGCCCTGTTAATCGGAAGTGCTCTGCTTCTATATGCGCTCCGTATCAAAACGCACATCATACCTATTACGGAATCCATAACGCCTCAATATAGTTTACTGCTACTGAATAACTTATTACTTGCCAGTTTAATTTTCATCGTTTTTTTGGGAACTTTATACCCTTTAATGATCGAACTATTCACGATCGAAAAAATCTCTGTCGGTGCACCGTACTTTAATATCAGCACAACGCCTTTCTTTTTCTTAATGTTTGTTTTCATGGGCGTTGCACATTTACTTGATGCACAGATAGATTCTTATCGCATAGTAAAAATAATCGTATCGATCGTATCCTCTTTAATCCTTGCCATCGTTTTATTACAAACTCTCATGCACGAACTTAAATTTATGGCTGTTTTAGGTTTGAGTCTGGCTTTATGGATTCTGATCACGAGTTTTACCTGCATTTATCGTATTTATACTACGCAAGGGTTTTTTAGAAATAAACAATTAGCCATGCTACTGGCTCATATAGGTGTTGGAATCACAGTGATAGGTATTGCGATCAGTACTTATTACAGCGATGAACAGACGATGCGTTTATCCGTGGGTGATCACTTTAATTTAGGTCCTTATCCGCTCCAGTTTACAAGCATTCAATCGATACAAAGCAAGCATTATCAAGGCATACAAGCAGAATTTAAAGTGAATACATTGAATAAAACGCCAACGCGATTATATCCGCAACTACGCTATTATCCAGTCGCAGACACCGCGATCAGTAAACCGGCAATCGACAGTAATCCATGGCGTGATCTATATATCGCGCTCGCACAACCTTTAGAAAATAATACCTGGGCTGTGCGTGCTTACTATAAACCCTTAATTAGTTGGATATGGTGTGGTGGTATTTTGATCATCATAGCCGCTTTGTTCGCTATTTGGATAAAAAAAACAGAAGCCAGACGATGCAGCTAAGTTTGTCTGGTTTTCGATTTTTTCACCAAGAGATGCAAGGAACTTTTCTAATCCTGCACAATTATTTTCGCAAAGCATTTGCGCTATGTTTACTGTAGAAACGATTCGTTCTTTACTGCCAAAATAAGACTGAACACAGGTTGGCAGAATATCTAAGCATAACGCTTTAATGATTTCAATGACTTCGAAGCAATTTCGATCAGAAAGACCCGAGCACACAATAGGCTGACCTATTGCTTGTGGCTCGCCACCGGCGTATTGAAAAAATTCCAGCGTTAATTTCCCAAACTCTATACTGGGTAATAAATTTGAGTACTGATAAAAAAGCAATGCTAAATCATTCAATAGCCTATTCTCTTCGAAAGGTAAAACGCTATCGATCAGCGTATTGAGATTACCTTTCTGGCAAGGCGTTCCTTTGTCATCGTAAATTGCAAAAGTAATGTCTGCGTTTTTATATTTTTCTTTCAAACGTTCCGCTAATACATAGGTCAAAGCAAATTTAGAAGGGTCAGTAATACTATGTGCTCGATCGTCTAAGCTCAATAGATCTCTATAAGCTGTTAGCGTTTTTTCTTGTATAGTTTCTTGTGTCAATTCGCTAAAAAGATTTAAAACTTGAGTAAAGTGCGCTCCGTCTTTACCGTTGCTGAGAAAATCAATCATCAAAAATCTATCAAGCTCGCAGGTAACGTGTTTTTTGAGTTCGCCTGCAGTAATCCCGTCTTTAATCTTCACTTGAAAGTGTTCGTGTAGAATTTCAAGCAATACAAAGTACGACCAGGTTTTATAGGACAATGATAATTCATTATCAGATCTGGCAGCATTGCGATTAGACCAGCTGACTAACACTAACTTATCGTAATTTCCTATTTTGAATGCATTGAACAGTTGATTTATTAATAATTGATTTTTGCTTAAATACGCTTCGCGTGACAGTTCTGCGAATTTTTTTCTTAAATCTACAGGTAAATCAGCAAGCTCTTCTAACAAAGTGCCAGTAAAACCTGATAACCAAGATCGGATCTGAATTTTATGATCCGTACAAAATTTTTCTATCATCGCCTTATAAGCATCATTAAGCATACAATTATCGGCATCAATACCTGCATACAAGATCTTTTCATTGTAACCACTCGACGCTAAAAAATGCCTTAATCCCTTGGCGCCATTTTGACAAAGTTCAGACGCAAGATTCCCTATAAAATGACGCGATTTTAGATCATGCAGACCGCTGCTCTCTCGGTAGAAGTTGGCGCATTCCAAAAAAGTAGTCAACCTATTACGATAATCTTGATCGAAATCTCCCTGTGCCAAAATAGACGAACCTATCTGTTTTGGTTCTTCGCCTGAATAATGAACAAAACTCAGCGTTAAACTTCCCGATTTTATCTGAGGTAACAATTTTGGAAATTGGCTAAAAAGCTCATGCAAATCATTTAAAGCAAAATCATCAAAATCTCCTGATTCATTATTGTTCAAACGCTGCGTAAAGCTTAAAGCGTTTGGATCTCCTTTGTCATCGTAAATTCTAAGAACAACCTCTGCCTGATCATATTTCTCCGCCAAACGCTGCGCTAATAGATAAGTCAAAGCAAATTTAGATTGATCAACAAACTTTAATTCCTCCTTAAATAAACCTTCATAGAGTTTCAATTCAACATCTGTTAACTTCTTAGCATTAAAACAGAGCATAGCCTGAGTAAAATGTTCACCCTCTTTTTGATTATTGAAAAGATCAATCAGAAAAAATTTATCAAGCTTGCAAGAAATCTCCTTTTTGAGCTTGCGCTCTTTAAGCAATTCTTTGATTTTTTCTTGAAAATAGCGGTGCAAGATTTCAAGCGCATGAAACCATGAGAAATTTTTTCTGCCTGTCATTGCATTGGTATTATCCGCTCCAACACTTCCACGTGTGGAATAACTTCCAAATTCAACTTCATCGTAATCCCCTGTAAGGAGTACATGAAGTATATTATCAAACAGCTTAGGATTATTTTTTATAAATCCATCATAAAATACGTTATATAGCGCATGTCTTTCATCCTCACCTAGATCGTTTAATGCTATTAATAGAGACATTTTTCCTTCAAATCTATCTCCAATCTTTTCATTGATATAATCCTTACACGCTTTATTCATAGCGCATAGATCCGCATCAATAGCAAGATATAAAACTTTTTTCATTTTTTATTTTCTATAAGTAATACTCTGATTGGTTGACTGATCTAACACCCCATTCATTGTATCAATCTTTGCAATTAATGCATCAAGCGCTTGTGCCAAATTGCTTTGAGTCAATGATGCAATGATCGATGCAATTTTATTATTCTGAAAAAACTTTGCTATGTGTGCAGCTCCTCCAGAATCTTTATGCGATTGCTTTGTCTCTTTAGATTTTGCAATTAATTGTTTCTGAAACTGTTCAAGTGCCTCATGGATATTACCTTGCTGATAATGTTGATACATATCAATCAGACTATTGCTCAGTGTCTTCAGTGTTGCAACACGAGGATCCATCACATTGAAGGATTCTATCGAATAAAAAATCTCTTTTTTCTTACTCGTTAAATAAAACTGAGTCAGTTGAAGAAACATAAGCACGGTTTTATGTACCGTGGTAAACTCAGTCAATAATGTTTGTACTCTTTGCTTATTTTGACTATTTTTATTCACACTGCGGCTCACAAAGTGAATCGTCTTGTGATACGCGTTTAAAAAAGCAGAACTCAATGTACCTACTTTATATTTTTCAAGCATAAATTCCGATAGAAAAACAACGCTTTCTAAATCACCTAATCGACCTGCAAGCGTCAAAGCAGCAAAGCAGTCTGCTCCTCGACTCAAAGGGGCTCGTTCTTCTAGCAAACTACGTTTTCCAAGAATAGGCGGTATTAAAACAGTCAGCGCTAATTTATTAGACAGCAGTAAGTCACTCTTTTCTGAAAGCTGATTGCGATTTAAAAACTCCTGATCTCGTATCTTTAACTTATTTGTAATAATTTCTTCTAGATGAGTGAGATAGCCTATTGGCTTACCGTTTTTTAGTGATTGAGTCGTACGAAGCAGTGCTTCTTCGTACTCTTTTGAAAGTTCTGAACGGACAGACTTATCTCCTTGATACGCATATCTTTTCTTTATAAGTGTTGATAATAAAGCTACACAACTCAAATCGTTTAATAAACTAGCAAAGCTTAAAGCATCCCAACATTTTTTTTCATTCGTTTCATAAAAATATCGTTCTATAAAAGCGTGTTTATCAGATAAAGAAGTCATTAAAATAGAACGTGCTAATGGATTAGAAGCGAGCGTATTTAAAGAAATAGTCTTAACGATTGGAAATTGACTGCGTTCTAAAAATTTTTGATTTCCAAATAATAAGCGTTCTGACAGTGTCGTTTCTAATGTAGAAAGATAATTTTCTTTTAAATATAAATAATTAGTATCGTAAAGATTATATAAATTGAATGTATCTCTCACTTTCCCGAGTTTATCTAAAATAGCTATTCCATTCTTGGCTTTTTTAAAATTATTATCCTTCGTTATATTATTGAAAAAATTTTCCTTTACTAAGCTAAATAATTCACTTTTGAGTTCTGAAAAAAAATCTACCTTATCCAATACTTTTTTAAATGACTTAGTTAATCTATCTAATTCATCACAAAAAATAGGCAGGCTAGCATTTGTATCCGCTATCTTAGGAATACCATATATTTCTGAAGCATAATTCACTAAAGCCTGTATCGAATGAACGCTTTGATTTTCTAGCACACCAAAATCATTAAAAAGAGAGGAAGCGGAATTAATACGGCTCTGAAACACAGAGCTTGCTTTGATAGTAAGTAGCGTTCGTATAGTCGATACGATCGGATCATCTAAGATATAACTCAAAGTCTGTGTTAAATAAATATTTGCACCCGACAGGCATCGTTCTAATTCTTTATTGTCAATAAGAGAGATAAAAGTCTGAGTTACTAGATCTTTATCAAGATTGTTTGAAAAATAAATATGATAATAGAATTTTTCCAATGTTTTTTTTATCTCATTCAAAACATAAGTTGATTCTAAGGCCTCAGCTTGCTCGGATGTTAATTCTTCATTATTTATTAGGCGTAGGTTTTTTAATGAAGGTGGATTTGATTGTAAGATAGTTGACCAAGGAGAATCTTTTTCATCAAAATTGTTGATGTTGAAATTTGGATCACCCTTTTTAATGCCTTTTACATTTTCTAGATACCATACATGCAACTGTTCAATAATTTTTATTAATTGTAACTTTACTTTATTATTCAATTTTTTTGTTCCAAGAGTTTCTGAATAACAACAAGGAGGCGTTAAATATAATTCTTTTAATTTCTGATAAAGTTCCTCATTATTCATAATCTAACCCAAAAAAATATATGCCTGGCAACTATGAAATAACAACACAAGGACCTATAGCGATCCTTTCGATTGATCACGATAGTACACTTAAAAAGGCAGGAAAAACGAATGAAAATATTTTTAAATATCTCGCGAGTTTTATTGCAGTACATCCAGAAATCAAAATAATAATAATCAGTTCTGGATCAAATCGGCAATCCTACTATATTAATTACAATAACATAAAATTAAACCCTGCGAACGGATCGCATTTTACAGCATTGATTCAAACGCATGCTTACTGTCAAAAAAAATGGCCTGATATCGAATGGCAACTCGATCCAGAGTTGCTCTCCGATATTTTTTCAAAAAAAGAAGCAGGGGAAAATTTTTATCTTGCGCTAAATGCAGACCAATCAGAACAGATACTTGCGCTATTCACTATAGTGCCGAACCTTTCAGATTGCTTCAAGGAATTCTCTAACAATCCAAAAGCTTTTAAAGATTATTCTAATAGTTTGAATGCACCTGATCCAAAAACTTGGCCTATTTTCTTAAATACATTTTCAAAGGAATTTAATGGCGCTTCCTTAGAATTCCTTTACGAGGCTCATAATTACTTGGAAGATAAAGAGCCAGCGTTTATTCAGCTGTACACTGTACTAAAAAAGTTGCATACGGCGCAAGAATTTGACTCTTTCTCTAGTTTCGCCAGTGCATGGTCCAAACATTCAATAAACTTAGATGCATGGGAAGTGTTTCTTAATGAACTGCTTACTTTGACACTAAAATCAGATACAACGCATGAATGGTCTATTTTGCTTAAAGCGCTGGACACACTGTCAACAAAAAATTTTTTTAAAAAACTTTCTCAGCTCATAGATACGGGTTTATCCAATAAACATTGGCCTGCGTTTAACGAAGAACTTGATAGACTAAAAAATCATTCAGATGTTTTTTTAACTATACCAAAACAACTGGCCCATTTGGAATTATTGAACTTACTCAAGACATTGATCGCATCAGCGCAATCTACTCTGATAGAAAAGAAGAATTCCTATGTAGATCTTTCTATTGCGTTGGAGAATTTTACAGAATTTTCATCAAAAACTTGGAATATCAATGCTTATTCTAAGTTTTTTGAAGCATTGCAGCGTTTATCTAAGAATCGTGATCCAGATTCATGGGCTTATTTTTCGGATGCAGGAAAATACGGTGTATTTTTAAACTATAGCCAATTCAATAATCTTTTTATTCAATTGGCTACAGCGGTACAAAAACTCGATAACGCTTTATTCGATAAATTAGTTGAATCAGTGAAAACACAAGATTCAAACGCGAGCAATGAAGCATCTCTCAAGCAAATGCAAGACCTATTAAATAAACTAAAAGGCTTTTCTCCTGAGGTATTAAAAAAGCATGAATCGTCCGTGACAGATCGGCTATCTCAGCAAGGTAGTTGGGTAGATAACTTTAAATGTATCGCGAGAGCAAAAATAATATGGAAAATGTTAGAAGATCCGACACCTTGGAACTATTTTTATGAAATGCGAAGAATACCCTTCGATCCTAAGTTCGAAACCATACTTGAAGCCATTATAAAAAGTTTAAACTCATTTTCAGCGGATAAATTTAAACGCTGCGCTGATGAATTTGAATCTGTGAAACATGCTTTGAATAACCTGGATTCAAAGGAGATTCTTAGCAAGGCACAGAATAAACTTACTATGCTCAAAAATCAGGAGGACAGTGCGTTTTTTGTTAATGCAGCAAAAATATTGAGTGATCCAAAACTCTTTGAAGATTATTATAAAGTGCGTAAAGGATTTTATCTGGAAACGCCGGATTCTTCGAGTTATCTTGAAGTATGCGAAGCGCTCTCTACTTATTTTTATAAAGCAATCAATGCATTTAATACCCTGAATACAAGTTTTTGTGAAAGATTTCATTCGATTCGCGAAGCAAGCAATAATTTTGCAGACAACATGAAAAAAACGAATCAGCTCGGAGACAATAAGCCATTCAGCGAACTTATAAAAATTATAGAAAACAACTTATTAAACACGTTTTCACTAAAAAGCTTTTTAGCTATTGATGCAGCGATAGAAAAACGCAGGAATGTATTCGACGCACTCGCTCAAGTAATACCTATAAAAATTTACTCTGATGAACGAGAAGCAATACCGCAATTTTATAAACTACAAACGTTAGCTGAGCAACTTTCCGTATACAATCAAGATGACTTTAGGAAGCTCGCAATAATAAAAAAAACACAGAATATCTTAGAAAAATGGCTATCGGATTTAAAACTTAGAAACAATTTTAATCGGATAGTAAAAACGCTGCATTTAGTAAAGCAACTCGTTTTATACAAACCATTTTACACACAATTTTTAACAAAAATAAATGAGTTTTCAACACGTGGAACCCTCGATCTAAGCAATCAAAATATTTTGACAGCGCTATGCTCTGAAATGCTTGAGAAACTAAAAGAATTTACCGATAATTTTCATCCGGATGAAACGATTGACACCCTGCTTAAAAAATTTGAAAATACAAATTTTAAGGTTTCCTTTCATAGAACACTCAATAATTTATTAAATGCAATTTCAAACGATAAAAATAGAACTTTTGAGAAGGCGCTTAGAGGACTGAGCGGAAGCGAGATTGAGGAAAAATGCACCCGTTCTTTGAATCATCCTAATAAATGGACGATCTACGCAGCGCAAATACATAAATATGTCTTGAAATATCCGGGTCGAACGATCTTGTATATGCCATTCGATGATTTATTCCGTGAAGTTATCAGCCGTTTACCTGAGTTAGCAAGTATAATCCCTGAAAACGTTACGATACTTCCCTGCTATTGTCGTACAGATGGACAGATTCAACAGCAAGAATCGATTCATGGGCAAGGAAAATTTTTATGTGATTACCGTAAAATAGCAAAAGATCTAGCCAATTATTCTGGTTTTAAGATAGATAAGGATAACGAAATAAATGGTAAACGCAACGTTATTTCAACCATGTTTAATATAGAAGCTTTTGCACTAAAACAGACTTATGTAAAGAATTTTATTTCTAAAGAATTAATATTAAAAAATAAGTTATATGAACTCAATGCGAATGATCCTAAAAGAAATGAAGATGAGATTGCTGTAATAGAAGGAGAGATACAATCTATAAAATACATACTCAAAGCATGCTTATCTTTTTTGGAGGAGCCCATCAGATTATGGATATTAGAAAATAAAGATTGTAATGTTAATCAGTTTAAAGCAGAAATTATCGAGAGAGAAAATTTCAAACATGCTATTCATCAAATTGCGTTATTTGAACAGATACTAAACATAACACCCATGCAGAAGAAGGAAACAAAAGTGACAGATTTCTTTACCGTTCCAACCCATAAAATCGATACAGAAAATAACACAAGCATCTGTGTGGAAAAAAATTCTCTGTAGACGTGACTAAAAAGTGAATTTATACTTAAGAAATTGACACTAAGAAAAGAAAAATATGCCTACCAATAATAAAATAGAAATAATTGAACCAATCTCAACAACTCAACCTAAAGAAATAACGATTGCATGCTTCATTGATCATGACAGTACCGCCGTAATAGAAGGTAAAATTAACCAAAACCTTCTTAAAGATATTGAAAAAACGGTTAAATCTTATAAAGATCAAGGCTTTAAGATTAAAATACTATTTATATCCTCATCGAATCGGCAATCAAAACACATGGATGATGAGATGCAAAGTAAAAATAAAGCAAGCGGATCACACTATCCAACCATGATGCATATTTATCTGCACTTTAAAGAAAAATATGCCGATATAAACGATATAGAATGCGAACTTGACCCCGTATTACTTTCCGATACTTTTTACGAATCAGAACCAGGAACAAATTTTTATTCTGCGTTGAATGCACATCATGCACAAATTATAACTGAACTTTTAAAGATACTGCCTGATTTTTCAAGCTGTCTCGCTGAAGTTAAGAAAGATTCAAACGCCTTTAAGGAATATAATGATCTTTTGAATAAGCCCAATCTGAAAACTTGGCCTGTCTTTTTAAATACGCTTCAGGATGTATTCAATGCCAAACCCTTAGGCTTTCTTCGTGAAGCTAACAGTAAATTGAATGGTAATAATAGTAATAATAAAGAATTATGTACATTGTTTGATCAGATATTTACTCTACTTGAAAAGCTTAGAATTTCTGAAGCGGGCAACCATTTATGCTCATTATCTGTTTTTGTAAAGGCATGGATTCGACGTTTAGCCAATGTACATACTTGGAAAGAATTTAATGAAAAACTAGATAATGTAATAGGTAATGAAAACACAATACATGATTGGGTTACTTTGCTCGAAGCGATAAAAAAGCTTCTAGAAGAAGATAAAGATAAGAATATTGCAGCGCTTTCTGATGCGTTGCGCAGCGTACAGCCAAATTATTTTAATGAATTTACGCAAGAACTTAATAAGATACAAACGTATTCGGACACTTTTTTTAATTTTCAAAAACAAATTTTTCTATTTTCTGTAAAACTTCAATCGTCAGAGGAGACTACTCTGAAAAAGTTTCAAGAATTAATTACAAAAGAGACTAGCGAACAGTTTTATTCTGTACTGAAAGAATATATGAATTCTTTTCATCAGTGGAATAATCATTCTATTGACCGCGTTGATGAAAAATTTTTGGACGCTTTAAAAAATTTATCCGAGAATCAAAACAATCAGGACGCGTGGAGTGATTTCGCAAGCGAAGGGTGTAAATTTTCAAACTACATAAAATTAAATCAATCTTTGATTCTGCTTTTGGACGCATTAAAAGGATGCGACAAACTTTCGCTTCATCAAATACTGACTAAAGAAAAAGAAGAAAAGAAGAAAGGAGAAAAAAAAGAAGAGACTGCAGGTGCAGATAATTTAAAACCAAGTGCTCGAGAATCTCTGATAAATATGCTAGAGGCATTAAAGGAATTAGAAAATCTATCTAATAAATCTACTTGCCCACTTCAAAAATTTACATTCTCTTCTTTAATCACGTTATGTGAAAAAGATAATTGGATGGATGATTTTAAATATTTCGTCAGAGCCGAATCAGCACCCAATTTTTTAAAGGATCTAACACTTTGGGAAAATATCTATGAATTTATAGAAATGCCTGCTGATCACGGATTTGCGACCGTACTTGAGAAAGCTATAAAAGCAACGACTGATTTATCAAAAGAAAGTTTTGAAGCGTGTATGAGTGAATTTAAAAAAGTGAAGAATTATTTTACTCGGTTAGACTCACAAGGAGCGTTTGATAAAGCAAACAATCATCTTAACCTGCTAAACGATCCGAATCATTGTGAATATTTTATTTGTCTGATGACACTACTGGGCGAGCCAGATCTACTGACCGATTTTTATAAGATGCGTCATGCGCTTTTCGCTAAAAAAGATACAAGTCAACGTGAAGCACTTTACGTTGATTTTAAGAACGCAATACATTCATTTAAGGGCCTTAGTTCAGATTTTCCTAGAAAACTATTAGATGTATATACGGCAAGCGATAAACTTTTACAATATCAAGACGCAGCGACCAACCTGAAAAGTATGAGAGCTTCTTTTAAGAACTTTTCAGAAAAAAAAGATACGTCAGACTGTATCAACGCTATAAAACAGATGAAAGATTGTGAGCCTGCAATTCCAGCATACTCTAGAATAATGTTTGCTAGCATAGAAATTAGTATTAAGGATCTAAATGTAATATCGACATTACAAAAATTTTTTACGACGCAAAAGATAGAAGAAAAATTTTTAAAATGTAATCTGTCTTATTTTGAAAAGCTACCCGAAGCAAGGAAGACCTTAGAAGGATGGCTATCGAATTTAAAACTTAGAAACAATTTTGATTTGCTAACAAAAACGCTGCTTATGGTCAATCAACTTGCTTTCTACGACGATCAGTTTTACGAACAATTTTTAAACAGCGTAACTACAAGTAATAATGTTCAGCACTCGGCGTATTCCGGCAGATCTGCTTCGGCGAATATAACATGCTCTGAAATACTGGCAGAACTAAGAAAAATCACAGAGCTTTTTAGACCATTTTTGGACCTTTCTAAGCCAGAAGAAGCAATTCCAAAACTGATCGAAGCGTGTTCTAAGGAGCTCAACTTCATTCCGACCATGAAAAATGTGATTAAGACCCTTTCAAATAAAATTACAGACGATAAAAGAAATAATTATTTTTATCCTGCGATGGAGAGATTAAAAGAAGCTAAAGATTGCTCGCAAACCTACACTGATTATAAAAAATGGCTAATATACGGTCCTCGAATGCATGAAATCGTCTCAAAAGCTATTTCAGCAGATGCTACTAGGGTTATTTCAATTGATGCTAGGGTATACGATGATTTATCAGACCTTATTAATCGCTTACGTGATATGGCGCGTATGATACCTGCCAACGTTAGGATCATCCCCTGTTATTGTAATCCTGAAGGAAAGATTGAGGCGTATGATCCAATTCTTGGAACCATGAGCTTTACCATTCCGCCTGAATCTATGACTTTAGAGTTTGCAAAATGTACATATTTAAATGATAAAAAAATAGAAGATGGAAGTGAACGTTTAGTTCTAGAAAAGAAGGGAGACATAGAATTTTTCTTGGTACAACAAAGTCTTCTACAACCGTTTTTTAACAAGTTACATGAATTAAAACTTGATGTAAAAACAGGAAGTACGCAGGAAAAACACAAAATAAGAAAAAAAATATATTTTATAAATAATTGCATATTCAATTGTAAAGCTTTGTTCTCTAGTGAGTACAAAGCTTGGCAGGATGGGAAAGAAGACTCTCTAAATAGAGATGTTATTGCTAATGGAGAAGCTTTCAAGTTTGTTCAACTTTGTATGGAATACAGTACAAAAATGCTTGATCTACAGCTATTAAACTTAAACAATGAAATTGCAAACGAATTATTAAAATTAAGAAAAACTTCTGATTTAGACTTAAAAGAAACCCAAAAAGCGCGCGAAGCTCAAAGCACTACTGACTTTTTTAAGGAGTATGACAACCTCGATCTGGCAATAAATTCTGTGAATCCTGCGAAAAAACAAAGAATGGATTATTAATACGGTGGTCTCGAATGACCTGCGCTAGGTTCTGTATTTGAAAAGTCGGATTTATTTTTTTTGATCCGACTTAAAATTGTATCCGTCGTAATAATTAATTTATCAAGTTCCTGCGCTAAACGACTGTGTGTCGGCGAAATTTTCTTATTAAAAAATCGCGCGACGCGTGCTATCTTTCCAAAACTCTCATGCGATTCCTTTGTTTCCTTTAATATTTGCATTAATTTTTCTTTAAATTGTATGAGTGCCAGACTAATTCCATGCTGTTCATAGGCTTGATAAATGTTGCCCAAACTATCATTAAAATTTTGTAATGTCTTAATGCGTGCGTCCTTTTCATCTAACCTATCGATTAAATAATCCCTTATTTTTTTACTGCTAGTTAAATAAAATTGCGTCATTCTAAGAAAATCAAGCACTGTTTTATGTACAGTAACAAAATCAGCTAATAAAGTCTTTATTCCTTCTCCATCACAGAGTGCTGCTTGTTCCGTAACATAGTGAATCGCTTTCTCATAGGCTTTTAAAAATCCTTCACTGAATTTTCCTATTTTATATTTCTCAAGCATAAATTTTGAAAGAAAAACAACGCTCTCTACATCACCTGATGAGCCAGCAAACGTGAAAGCGTCCCAACATTCTTTTTCGTTCGCTGAACGAATACGTTCTTCTAATAAAGCACGCTTGCCAAATAAAGAAGGCATTGAAATAGCAGATGATAATTCATTATATAAGAATTTTTTTCTGATGATTGCTTCTAAAATAAGAAAATAATCTACTCTAGCTAATTTCGTTTGTTCGATACTATTTTGGATGACTTCTTCATACTCTTTTGAAAATTTTGAATTAAATTCTCCTGACTCATATTTTTCTAGCATAAAGTTTGATAAAAAAATTACAGTCTCTCGATCGTCCGATAAACTAGCAATACTCAAAGCATCCCAGCACTCTTTTTCATTTGCTGAGCCAATCTGTTTCTCTATCAATGCAGCGCGTTTTTCAGGCAAAGAAAGCATGAAAACAGAACGTGCTACGGGATTGGAGGCAAGAGTAGATACCAGATCATGTAAGGAAATATTCTTAAAAAAAATTGGAAATTTACTGCGTTCTAAAAATTCTTTGTTGCCAAATAATAATCGCTTCGCAATAGTCTCTTCTAAAATAAAAAGATACTCTTCTTTTAAGTAATAACACTTTTCACTCTCTTCATCCTTTTCATCATAAAGATTAGATAAATCAAACTCGGTTTCAGACTCTGATTCAAACGCATTACGATCCAGACCCAGTTTGTTGAGCAAATCAAGACCTTGATTTGCTTTGATTAAATTATCAGGTTTTTCTATATGATTAAGAAATTTTTCCTTTGCTATATCCAATAATTCTTTTCTAAGTAGTGAGAAAAAATCTATTGTATTTAATGAATCCTTGAATTGTTTTATTAAAGCTAATTTATTAAAAACAGACGCGTAGAAATCTATTATTTTTGGAATGCCATAGATATTAGAAACAAAATTAACAAGACCATTCATATAATGAACGCTTTGATCCATGTCAATATGTTTTTTATTATTTTCTATTATCTTTGAAGCATGACTGATTAGGATTGCTCTTATAGTCGCAGTAAGCACATCGTCTGATATACGATTTAAAGCTTGTGTTAAATAACCATTAATGCCGGGTGCACATTGTTCTAAATCTCCCGTTTCAATAATAGAAATAAGCACTGATGATTTTGTTTCATTATCAAACTGATTTGAATAATAAATAGCAAAAAAAAGTTTTTCTAATTTTTTTTTAATCGCATTCATCGTACCAACTTCTTTTAATGCTTCTTCTCGATCGCGTGGTAAGTCGTTTAATGTTAATCGAGATGGTATGTATTCAAATATGTGTTTCCAAGCAGATTGCTTAAGAAAATAACCATTCGAAGATTCGTTCCTTAAATTTTCGATTGCTTCTTTCTTTTCTGCATCACTTTTATCGTTGTGTGCGTGCTGTAAATACCAGGCATGCAGTTGTATTACGATCCTTGCTAATTGTTGTTTTATTAATGCTTTTAATTCTAGGTAGGTAGCTTCATCCGATGGCGTTGTAAAATAATAGTAAGGAGATTCCCCATACAGTTCTACTAATTTTTCTTTCAATTGTGCTTCAAATTTATCATCACTCATGATGCAGGCTCGTATAAATAAAGTATGGCTAAATTATAGGTTACGAACTATCATCACGCTGAGTTTTGATTTCAAATAGATGAAAACGCACTAGTGATTCATGATCCAGAACATTCGGATTTAGAATTATTTCCTCTAGAAAAGCAACGAAAAGAGAATCAATGCAATATTATGGTGATAATTACGAAAAAAGAATATGATTTTTCATAAGGGAAGAAAAATCCTTATACTACTGATCTAAAAAAAAACAAGTCGCTGCTATTTAAATAGCATCACGCTCGTTTCTCTTCAGTAAATGTAAAAACTCCGATTCATCTAAAATTGCAATCCCTAATTTTTTAGCACGAACTAATTTATTGCCAGGTGTCTGTCCAACAATGATATAATTTGTTTTTTTAGAAACTGTATTGACTACATGAGCGCCTAGTCGTTGCAAGATGATCATCGCTTCTTCACGCGTAAATTGTGTTAAGGTTCCTGTTAACACGTAGGTTTTTCCTTGCAATGGCTGTTGGGTTGTTAATTTAAATTGAGGTATTTGAATCCCATGCTCAAGTAAATGTTCTAAGATACGTTTATTATTTTTTTGCTCAAAAAATAAAACAATGGAAGCGGCTACAATGGGACCGATATCAGGAATCGCTTGCAAGATTTCTTGATTGGCTCTCATCAGCGCGCTGAGTGTCTTAAAATGTTTCGCCAAATTTAGAGCGGTGGCTTCACCTACCTCAGGAATTCCGAGAGCAAATAAAAAACGCGGCAAACTTGTTTCTTTGCTTGCTGTGATCGCTGCTAAAAGTTTGCTTGCTGAACGCTCAGCCATGCGGTCTAACTGGCTTAATTCTTCTAAAGTTAAGCGGTAGAGATCAGAGACATTGCGAACGAGTTTGCGATCGACTAATTGCCCAATGCATTGATCGCCTAGACCCGTAATATCCATCGCCTTACGTGAAGCAAAATGTTTAATGCTCTCTTTCAATTGTGCTGGACAGTATAATTCTCCTGTACAACGCGAGGCAACTTGATTGGGAAGTTTTAAAACGCTAGCGTGGCAGATTGGACAGTATTTAGGTAATTGTATCGGCAAAGCATGTACGCAACGTTGATCAAGTAAAACAGAGACTACTTCAGGAATAACATCACCGGCACGACGAATGAGCACCGTATCGCCTACGCGAATATCTTTACGATGTACTTCGTCAATATTATGTAAAGTGACATTGCTAACCGTGACACCTCCGACGAATACAGGCTGCAAACGCGCCACAGGAGTGAGTACACCGGTTCGTCCCACCTGAAATTCAACCGCTAAAATAGTTGTTTTTTGTTCTTGTGCTGGAAATTTATGCGCAATGGCCCAACGTGGAGCACGTGTTATGTTTCCTAACTGCGTTTGCCAATCTATGCGATCTACTTTGTAAACAACACCGTCAATTTCGTAATTGAGCTGCGTACGTTTATCCGATACGTATTGATAATAATCAAGGCAGGCTTCAATCCCAGTGACACAGCAAATTTCTGGACTGATTGGAAACCCTAAGCGTTGAAATTGTTCCAACACACAGCTGTGACGTTCAACCTCAAAGTCTTGCGCTTTACCTACGCTGTGTGCAAAAAAAGCTAAGCCGCGTTGCGCTGTTATTTTACTATTTAATTGCCGTAAACTACCGGCGGCTGCATTGCGTGGATTAGCAAAAGGTTTTTCCTGGTTATTACGAAGATGTTGATTGAGTGCTGCAAAACGCGTCAAGGGTATATAAACTTCACCGCGTACTTCTAAAAAATCAGGATAAGGTTGTTTGCGCAATAGCAACGGTATACTTGAAATACTGCGAATGTTTAACGTAACATCTTCACCCGTATGTCCGTCTCCACGCGTTGACGCTTGTACTAAACGTCCTTTCTGATAGATCAAACTGACAGCAACACCGTCGATCTTGGGTTCGCAGACATAATCTATCGCAATCGAGTTGCCCAAACGTTCCTGAATACGTTGTTCAAAATGCAAGGCATCATCTCGCGTGAAAGCATTGGCTAAGGATAACATCGGTGCAGGCAGATCCGCAGATTTAAAAGCTTGTAAAGGAGTTGCGCCAACACGTTGTGTGGGTGAATCTACGGTGATTAATTGAGGATACTGTGATTCTAAAGCAAGTAATGCTTGCATTAAGTGATCATATTGTGCGTCCGTAATACTTGGAGCATCTAAAACATGATAGCGATAATTATGTTCATTGATCTGAGTACGAAGCTGATCGATCTGGGCATGAATTTCTGATGGAATGCTGTGTTTTAATTGTTTCGTTGACATACTTCAATAGAACCACCTAAATCTCGCTGTAATTGTTCTGCCGTCTGTAACATAAGTGCAAATATAGAATCTGGATCCGTAAGTTGCGGCATAATCATAAAAAAACATAAGCCTGGATACTGAGTATGCGACATGCTTTCGCAATCAAACGCGCCGGGTCTTACTAACGAGGCAACGCTGAATAAAATTTTGCGTCGATCGGATTCTAAATAATAACGATGAAAAATACCCATCTCACCGTAATGTAAATGCGCCGCTTGAAGTGCTTGTACTAACTGTGTTCCCAAATAAGGCTCTTTTGCAATGAGACGTATAATTTTTAATTCTTCCCGTTTTATCGGCTCTTTTATCTGGGGCGCAGCACTATTTTCTGCTAGATTGATCGATTCTTTTTGAATGGTTTGTTTCTTATGAGTTTTTGTTTGCCAAAGTAATAAAGCCAAACCGATTAAACCTATCGCTGAGATTAAAAACAAAACCAGGAGTAAACTGTCCATTATACTACTCTATGATCGCTACGACGCTGCCATTGTAGCGCTGTTTCAATATCAACCGATACTAGACGTGACACACCCGCTTCTTGCATGGTAATGCCCGCTAATTGATTCGCCTTTTCAATCGCTAATTTATTATGACTGATGAAAATAAATTGTATCGTTTGCGCCATCTCTTGCACCAGATTACAAAAGCGCTGTACATTTGTATCATCTAAAGGCGCGTCGACTTCATCTAAAATGCAAAACGGTGCAGGATTTAATTGAAAAAATGCGAAGACTAAGGCAATGGCGGTTAACGCTTTCTCACCGCCCGAAAGCAAATGAATACGCGTAGTACGTTTGCCAGGCGGTTGTGCATGGATCTGGATTCCAAACAAGCCATTTGATGTCTGCAGCTGTAAAGTTGAGCTCCCTCCACCTAATAATCGCGCAAATAAATTTTGAAAATTCTGATTCATTTGCCGCAATGTTTCTTGAAACCGTTGTTGCGTTTCTTGATCGATCGTGTGAATCACTGCTTCTAAATTTTGAATCGCCGTTACTAGATCGTGAGAATCAAATTCTAAACGTTCTAATCGTGTTTTAATATCCAAATATTCTGCCTGTGCGACTAAATTGACAGGACCGATTTCTTCTAAAGCACGGACGACATCTTGCAATGCATGCTCTAAGATATTTACTGTATCTTTCTTTCTATTGTCTGGATCACCCTGTGATTTTTCTTCTAATTTCTCTTCAATTGTCTCGATCCGTACACGTAATTCTTGTCGCTGCAAACGTAATTCTTCAAGTCTCTGTTGTTTTTCAGAACTACTTCCTGCACAAGCGATGATCGCTTGCTCCAGAGTGTTTAGCTGTTCTTGCCCTACTGCTTCGCTTGCTTGTTCTTGACGCAATAACTCTGCTAGTTCTTTTTGTTGCAGACGCAGTGATTCTAACGATTGAATGAATGCATTTTGCGGTTTATGTATTAATGCGTCTTTAAGTAAAATTTCATGCTGTGCTAATTCCGCTTTTTTTCGTTCTAAATCATCAAGACGTTGTTGATTTGTAATCATTTGTAATTGCATTGCCTGTAAGCGTAATGCGAGTTGATGCAAGGATTCTTGTATTGCACTGTAGCGTTTATGTTGTTCAGAAATAGCTTGTTCTGAATGCGTTTTAACACGACTTAATTCCTCGCGTTGTTGCTCAACAACGGCTCGTTGGGCTATTTGATCTGTTTTATTCACGATCGGTATGGCCTGTAAAGCTTCTAACTCATGCTGATAAGTTTGCAAGTTTTGTTCGATACGCTGTAACTGTTTCTCTGTTTCTATTTTTCGTTCTTGCGCTAAACGATACTGAGTTTCTAAAACAGCACGCTGTGTTTGTAATTGTGTCATGTGTTCTCGAGACTGCTTTTGTTTTTGTTTCAAAACGCGAGCGTGATCTTGCTTTTCTTCTAACACATTTTTTTGTTCCTGTATTTTATACGCTAATTCTTTCATCTGTATTTGCAACTGCTCTAAGCTACGCGCACGTTCTAAGCTACGTGTTGCCTTTGTTTTTTTACTATGCTCGATCCAAAATAAACCTAATAAAATACCCTGGCGTGTCACGATCAATTCATCGGGCTGTAACTTGTGTAAACATGCTTGTGCTGCCACAAGATCATCGGCAACATACACTTTGCTCAGCCAGGCCTGTAAAGGCCACGGTGCTTGTATTTTTTCAAGTAAACCGATCAAATCTATATTGGACGATGTAACCTTGGGTTGAATCGGTTGCTTCATAAAACAAATACCTAAACCGGTATCTTGCGACGAAACCGTTTTAAAGGCTTGATCATTTTCTAAAAAAATGCTGGATAAAAAACGATCTAAAACGCGTTCTACCGCCAGTTCCCAACCGGTTTCTACCTGCAACAAGTGTGCTAAACGCGATTCTTGCAACAAACCTGATTTTTTGAGCCAAGCCTGTTGATTTTTTTCAACAAATGCTTCTTCTTGTAAATTTAATAAGGCGGTATAGCGTGCCGTTAATGTGTCTAAATTTTTTTGTTCAAAGTCAAATTGCTGTGCGTAAATCGCAGATTGTCTCTGTGCTTCCGCATAGTCTGTAGTAAGCATTGTTAGACTGTGTTGACAGGTTTTCTCTTGTGTCTGTATCGCCTGTAATGCTTCAAATATCATTTGAGGATTTGTTTTTAGAAGTAGCTTACTTTGATTTTGATATTCCTGCTCTAAGTGCTGACTCTGCTTTTGCAAATCATTGAAACGTTGCTGTCGATGTTGCTCTTGCGTTTCAATCAATTGTATGTCTGCTGAAATGTGTAGCCAAGTTTCATTACAACGATGAAAGCGTTGCTGTATACGCGTAAGCTCGGTTTCTAATTTCGTGAGTCTGATTTTTTCTAAATGAAATTGTTGATTGAGATCATTTTTTTTAGAGTCAAGTTCTCTGTGTTCAGCGAGTGTCACCTCTTGTAGCCTTCTGAGTTGCTCTTGCTCTTGTTGCAAATCTTGCTGTGTGCAGAGAAGTTCATCGTACTTGTGCTGAAGATGTACGGCTTGTTCTTGTTGATATTTTAGGTTTTGCTCAAGCGCAACAATATTAGTACTTAGTTCATAATAGCGAGCTTGTATTTCTTGTATCCTATCTCGTAGGATTCGATGCTGCGTATGATCTTGTATCTTCTTTGTTTCTAATGCATTTTTTTCTTCCTGCTGTTTTTGTAATTTAATTGTTAAAGATTCAATTTGATCTGTTTTACTGTGCATCTGTTGTTGTAATGCATACAAACGTACGCACTGCAAGCGTGTTATGATCTGACGTTCTTGTTGTTTGAGCTGCGTATAACGCTGTGCTCGCTCTGCTTGTTGTTGTAATTTTTCAAGTTGCGTCGTTAATTCTTGTCGTAGATCCTGCAACCGCGTTAAATTAGCTTGAGTCCGCGTTAAATATAATTGCGTATCATGACGACGTTCTTTATATCTTGATATGCCTGCGGCTTCTTCTAGGTAGGTATACAGCACTTCAGGTTTAGCCTCGATCATACGCGAAATCATGCCTTGTTCTACGATCGCATAGCTGTTAGGCCCTAATCCTGTTCCTAAAAAGATATCAACAATATCGCGACGACGACAACGCAGGCCGTTTAATAGATAGGTAGATTGTCCTTCACGTGTGAGCTCTCGACGTATGATCAGCGCGCTGTATTGCGCTAATTTTCCAGATAAACCTTGCTCACTCGTATCAAAGCTTAATTCAACAGAAGCTTGACCTGCGGGTTTGCGCGTTTTACATCCATTGAATAAGATATCATCGAAATTTATACCTCGTAGCTGTCGTGCAGAGCTTTCCCCAATCACCCAACGAATAGCATCGATAATATTAGATTTGCCACAACCATTAGGACCTACAATGGCTGTAAGATTCGTAGAAAACAACAGTGTGGTAGGTTCAATAAACGATTTAAATCCAGCTAATTTGATACTTTCTAAGCGCATGATACAAACCTACGTATTTTTGCGGAGCCTTAACCCATAAGATAAAACTCCGCAAAATAAATACAAAACAGAATTAGCGATCGGCGATTCGATCGCCCACATAAGCACCGCCTAAGGTTCCAGCGATAGTCCCGATTGCGCTTCCACCTGTCACAGCATGACCTATCGCACCGCCTGCAATACCGCCACCTAGCACGCCCAACGTACGATTCTCTTGCCGTGTGGCGCAACCCGTGGCCAATATAAGACAAATCATAAATAGTATGTATCGAAGTTTTTTCATAAAATACCTTGCTCTTGTTATAAAAGAATAAATTCTAGTATAAACATTGACCTATTAAATGCCAGCTAGGTAGATCAAGAAAAACCATAAGACCATTGAGCTGAGTAAAAAAGCTTTTCAGTTTTTATGCCGGCATTCTGGCAACGCTGCATTAACACCTGTGCTTCAATCATTTGCTTTGAATTCTCATCGCAATGCAAGCCCATAATAGATCTCAACCAGGGTTCTTGCCCCATCGCGTAAATGTATACCTCTGTGCACTGCAACACCTGAATCATTTGCCAAACTTTTTCGCTGTCTGATCCATTTAATCTACGCGATTGATCGTATTCACGTTGTATTGCTTTCTGGAAAAGTGGTCCATACGTCCAACTATAAGGAGCACCGTTGCATTCCATACCCACAAATAAAACATCGATCGATCGCATCCAATGCACAATTTTTTTATATAACCGAACATCCAGATTATTTGAATCCACTGCGAATAAAAATGACCGGTTGTCTAACTGAATATGATAGGCAAGTTTACTATGAATATTTAAATCACCGTGTTCACCTAAGAAGGGCAAAGCAGTAATACATAAATCAGTGGCTTGAATAGTCTCCATTTCACGTAACGTGATAATTGATTTAAACCCAAGGGCTTGGGCAATTAATTTCAGCGAAGGATCCGCTAAAAATCCTTGATGATTGTCAGGAAGCACAATATTTTTTACCTGCCAACGAATATGTAATAAAGTTTCTAAATCAAAATGATCCTGATGACTATGACTAATAAGTACATAATCAATTCTGTCAGGTAAATCTAAATAACTAAAATGTTTACGCGCTTGTGTACAATCATGAGATCCAATCAAAGGATCGATTAAAATCGATGTCTGCTTTGTTTCTAGTAAAATACAGGCATGACCAAAATAACGAATACGAATACCTTTATTTTGATAGCGTGTATGCGCAGATGCCGGTGGCAGGTGTGTAAATAAATTTTGAAACGGTTGTTGTAGTTCCGCAGAAAGCGCGAGGACTTCACTGATCGTATCCAAACAGCAGGGTTCACGTTGCGCTTGAGCTAATTGATCAATAACACAACTAGAAAAAGGAAGCGACAACATCACATCATCAGACTGCGAAAACCGGGGCGTACTTAATGCAAAGGCTCTATCACTACGAGGTCGCTGTGACAGTAAAATTGTTTGTCCTTGGCAACTGCAGTATTGCCGATAGAGTAAAGCTTCAATGAGGCGTATATCCGCATGATGATGCATGTCATAGGTCAATTCAACACAACCTGCTAATACGTCTGGGATATTTTCATAGAAATTCTCTAAAGAAAATCCTGAAGCATGGCTTAACAAACCGCTGACTTGATCGATAGCCTCAGAGAGTTCCATCAATGGTTTCGCTTCATCGAAAATGCGTACAATCAAAGTTTCAATTGCGCTCATTTTGCTTCGATCAATAGCGACATACGGCCCTCCTATTAATTTTGGATCGCTGGAAGCTGCTTCATGAAGCGCTGGATGCACACAATACGATTGTAAAATCTTTAAATAACGCTTGCGTAAATGCGCGCCGGCTGTACTGGGCGCGATGAGTTGATTCCAGGCATACCAATTCCATAGCAAAGGTTCAATACTGACGGTTCCTTTTAACCAATGCTTTTTCATTTCTCTACCAAAGTTGAACAAAGGCACTCAACGCGTACA
The DNA here is from genome assembly GCA_013289115.1 of Gammaproteobacteria bacterium. Lineage (GTDB taxonomy): Bacteria > Pseudomonadota > Gammaproteobacteria > Diplorickettsiales > Diplorickettsiaceae > JABDAQ01. Next base: position 319 of record JABDAQ010000001.1, on the reverse strand, counting down.
AACCAATTTAAATCGCTTTCCACAGAAAGCAAGGGCAAGTTTCAAGATAGATTGACTTCCACGTTGTTTTGCTTCGGCGTAATATGCCTTCTTTTCGATCTGCGCTAAACCTTGCTGTGCTGCTTCGTCTAAGGCTTTCTCGATCCGTTCTACCTCAGGTTGCTCTGTTCGCGCAAATTTTACCCGCTTGAATTCCATCAACAAACTTGGTTTCGTTGGATCCTTCGATAAAATGAAATAATCATACCGCCCGTAGCCGCTTTCTTTATTTGATTTCAATTCATATGCCGGATGCGATTGTAAATGCGCTGCCAGTCCC